>DATBXH010000533.1:0-2305 GCA_036514375.1 Bacteroidales bacterium
TTGGTGCAATGTTTTTATAGTTATCCTGGAACCACAAATAACCTTCGAGCCTACTATGGTTGTTTAGCTTAAAAGCATTGCCCGAAAGTATGCCATATTGTTTACTGTTGGCATTAATCATCCTTGCTGTGGGAGAATCGGGATTTGAAGAGAATTTGAAGTTAAAATCATTCTGAGCTGCATTGTAAAAACTTCTTACAAACCCTGAATAATTATTATTACTAAACCCAAGATTTAATCCTCCATAGAGATTGTCAAAGCTTCCGTACCCGCTGGTTATTGTTGTGTTAAAGCCTTTGTCAAAATCGAGATTGTTAATCAGATGAATGGCCCCTCCAATGGCTCCGCTGCCGTACAAAGCGCTGCATCCTCCGTACTGAACCTTAATGTCGTCGAAAAAGTTAATGGGAAGAAGTGCACAATCGACCCCACCATTCAACAAATCCTGAAGGTTAAAGCCGTTCCAAAGTACAGCAGTATGTGAAGAGCCCGTACCTCGAATGGAAGGGTTACTCAACCCCAAGCCATACGAGTTGATCTGCACCTGACTATATGCGCCAAGCACCTGTGCAAGGTTAGAGGTGGAGTAGGAGCCAAGTAACGAACTGTCGAGGGTTTTAATTTTGTTGCCTACCGAAAAGTAGGCCAACCGGTTTGAAGTGACAGACACTTCTTTAATTTGAAATACCGAATCGGTCATTCCTTTCTGTGCCTGGGCAGAAAAAAATACCGTCTGCCAGAAGAAGAGTGCTGTGAACAAAAAACGATTCATTACAAACAATTTAGGTTTTTAACTAAAATTCGTCTGTAACAAACGGAATAAAGGTGATAAAGAATTGAGATTTGAACCTTAATTCTATGCTTTTAATCCCGAAAGCTACAAATTGCATTATGCTAATGGCAGGTCTTCTGACTTACTCCCTTTTAGCTGCCTTCCCATCCCGATAGCTATCGGGACAGTGGCGCGTGGTGCTAAAAGTAAACGGAGCTTACAGCAGCGGGTACTGTACAGGATTTTCACCTGATTCCCTTTTGGCTGGTCCCTGAAATGGGACTCGCTCACCATTGCGATGCAAATATACGTAAAATTGAATTCGAAGTACAAGGTGTTGGTAAAAAGTTGAAAAAAGACGGAAGTCCATAGTCGATAGAACACAGACAACAGTCGACGGACCACAGACCATAGACCACAGATCAAAGCTGTAACTCATTATCTGATTACCAAATCATCAGGGTTTTGCCGGCAGTCCCAAATGGTATGGATAATTATTAACTCGGAGGTTACTTCATAAAATAGAATGAATTCATCCACAATTAGCCCACGAACAGCTTCAATATCCGTTTTTATTCCAATATCAGGTTGTTTTTGAAGGAGTGATAATTGTCTGATAAATCTTTGATAAAGTTTTTTCGAATATGTTGTACTCTTATTTCTTTCAGCGTAAAATTCGAGTATTACAAAAAGTTTGATGTTGGCTCTGTGAGACCAGATTATCTTGCGTTTAACCATTTATTAAATTCATTATCAAGTTCGGCTTGTTCAATGAATAGCCCCTGATTAATTTCTTTTTTGGATTCAATGATTTCCTGTTGTTGCTGAGGAGTCAATGATAATGTCCGCGTCTGTGTCTTTGAGTCGAGGATAGTTTTGATAGCATTTAAGAATGTCACATCGTCTATTTCCGCTATCCTATGAATGAGTAATTTTTTTAATTCAATGCTTGTCATTTCCAGATGGTTTTCTATGAACAAAGATACGTTTTTTTGATGAATGAAGTCTTCACTCATGAATCCCAATAAAAACTATCTTAATCCAAACTCAGACCACTTACAACAGATTCCTCAGTAGTATTTATCACCGGCTAAAAAATAAATTGTACGACCCTTTGGAATAGATGATCAGGGTATCTCCAATGATTTTATACCGGTAAGCGTCCATCAAGTTACCGCCGGTATAGATTTCCCATTGATCGTAATTGCACCCGATCTGGGTGGTAAAAAGATCTGAAATTGTAATTGAACTTGTCATATAAGAAAATGAGTATTTGGCTCGTCCGCCATTACATACACCGGTAAAAAACAACGTATTTAACGAGTCGGTGAAGTTTATCGATATCTTTCGTGCAGCATCATCGGGATAGGCTATTTTTGCTTTTGTTTTGGTATCCCGGATATAAGATAATATCCATTTGGTTTTTAACAGAGGTGCTTGTCCTATGGTTGGATTTTCATCCTTACATCCTATCCCGGTTAATAACAGGCTCAGACAAATGATTAATATTTTCTTCATATGCCATCCGTTTTG
>DATBXH010000534.1:0-2807 GCA_036514375.1 Bacteroidales bacterium
GCACCTGTCATGTATGCCGAAGCATCACTAGCCAGGAAAACAATGGCACCTTTATAATCTGTCGGATCGGCCATTCTGCCCAGTGGCGTTTTCTTTGAATAATTTGCTATAAAGAAGTCGCTTTGAGCATTTTTAACACCACCCGGTGAAAGTGTATTTACCCGAACTCCGGCATTTCCCCAATAGGCTGCCATATATTTTGTAAGCATGATAACACCACCTTTGGTGACCGAATAAGCCGGAGGTTTGTAGAACGACTGATTCCCTTCCTTATCTCTGTAAATTGACTGATCCGGTGCCGTAATGCCATACGTTGAAGCAATATTAATAATACTCCCCTGTCCCTGTTGTGCCATCTGACTTCCGATGACCTGAGAACAGAGGAACACGCCGGTTAAATTCACATCAATTGATTTCTGCCAGAGTTCCAGGGGGTAGTTCTCAAATTTCGACTGCTCTGTGGCAGCTTTCGGATCTTCGAACATATCATTAATGGCAGCATTATTTACCAGAATATCTATCTTCTGATATTTCCGGAGTATCATTTCCTTTAGCTCGGTAACAGATTCCTTCCGGGTTACATCAAGATAGGCTCCAATTGAATCTTCCAGATACTGATGTGCAAAGTCAGAACATTTTTGTTCGTTTGTATCGGCTACGACTACCGATGCTCCGGCATCGCACAAGGCTAAGCAATGATTACGTCCGATTAATCCTAACGCTCCGGTAACAATGGCTACTTTTCCCTTTAATGAAAATACTTCGTTCATAAGCTTTAGCGTACCAGGACAGGTTTGGTGTTAAAACCTGAAGTTTTACGAAAAGTAGGTTGTACCGGAATTCCTTTAATTTGCTGATGAACCGTATTCTTTTCGATAGCATCTTTTAAAAGCAGCAATACCTGACGGTAGGCAGTAAGCGTATATTCTACGTCGGCATTGGAATGCGAGTAACTCATGTTATGTGTACCCGACCACAATATGCCCCGTTTAATCAATTCCTGCTGAACAAATGATTTAAGGATTAACGGATCGCCAGCTTTTGCATCGAATGTTATCATCGACCTGAAATTGTAACCAACCGCCCTGGTATAGTCTAAACCAAGTTCCCTTACGATGTCGTTGTATCCGCTCTTCAGCTTGCCACCTAACGTGTCAAGATAGGAGATTACATCCTTATTCATCATTTCCTGAATAGTGGCTTTGGCCGCTGCCAGCGAAAGCGCTTCTCCTCCGAATGTGGTAAAGAAAAACACATCATCTTCCAGAACCTTCATGATTTCTCTTTTTCCGGTCAGGATCGAAATAGGCATACCGTTAGCCACTGCTTTTGAATAAGTGGCCAGGTCGGCCTGAATACCGAAATATTCCTGGGCTCCGCCAAGTGCCATCCGGAAACCGGTCCACATCTCATCAAATATCAGCACAATATTGTTGAGCTTGCATATCTCTGCAACTTTGTAAAGAAAATCATCTTTGGGAGCCTCAAAAACGACCGGTTCCAGAATGACTGCGGCAACATCATCATCTATAGAGTTAAGGAAAGAAACGATATTGTTGTAATCAAATGTGAAGGTCAGATCTTTAATTGCATCAGGTATACCTGCATTGCGTCCGATGGTGCTCACGTACCAATCGTGCCATCCATGATAACCGCAGCAAAGAACCTTATTTTTTCCTGTATAAGCGCGGGCGATACGAACAGCTGCACTGGTTACATCAGCGCCGGATTTGCTATACCTTACTGACTCTGCATTGGGAATAATCTCCCGTAACATTTCAGCTACTTCAACTTCCAGCGGATGCATCAGGGAGAAGGTGATACCGTCTTCCAACTGATTTTTAATAGCCTCATCTACTGCATGGTAGGTATAACCAAGCGAAATAGGGCCAATGCCCATATTGTAATCAATATACTCATTGCCATCTATATCCCAAACGTGAGAACCTTTCCCTTTTATGAGATATTTTGGCGCAATGCCGTTTACAAACTGCGTAGGACCTTTAGCCAATGTTTGGGAGTAAGCAGGGATCAGTCCTGTTGCTCTTTCGTAAAGCTCGTTCGATCTGGCAATGACAGGGAAATCCTGATTAAAAGATACTTTGTTTGACATAATCTAAAACTTTAATACTATTTGCTAATGATTCACCATCCAACCCGTGGTATCTCAGAGCTTCCGAAGGCGTGCCACATGCCGGGAATCCTTCCACGGAAAAGATTTTAAACTGTTTTGATTCCAGTAAATTTGATTTAGCCATCTGACGGAGCAGGAAATCTCCCAATCCTCCCACAGGAGCATGGTCTTCAAGAATATAAATCCAGACATGATTACGGATAAGACCTTCCAGCCAACTCATGTCGACCATGTTCAACCAGGGCATATTCACTACTTCCAATCCAAAGCCTCTGGACGCAAGAATCTCAGATGCAAGCAACGCTTCATTCAACATCACGGGACCATAAGAGATGATTAAGGCATCGCTTCCGCTTCTTAGTGTGACACCTTTGCCCGGTACCAGTTTGTAGTATTCAGGTGTTTGTATGTTCCTTGGAGAAGGACTGATATTCATCCGGATGACACAATTGTTCACCGACTGATTAATGCAGTAATCCACTACCATTTCTGTTTCTGCCGCATTGCACGGTTGAATGATTTCAATATTCGGCAAAGCTCCCAGCAGTGAAATATCGCGAATGCTTTGGTGCGATTTACCAGGCCCGGCAGGTATCAATCCTGCGTAATGACAACCATATATGATTTTGCTCCGTTCGGTGCAATTGTTGTAAATCTGTTCGTTTGCTCTGGA
>DATBXH010000535.1:0-4930 GCA_036514375.1 Bacteroidales bacterium
ATTTTCTTTAACCGTAAAATTATTTTCGTACCGCTTTAAATTCGCAGGCGCTATAAAATTGACAGGAACCAGCTCTCCTTTAGCCTGGTATTCGCTTAACATTTGCTTGAGTATAGCCAGATTTGTTTTGTGTTGCATCATCACAACCTTATCCGATAACTCGTTAAATTGTTTATTCTCTTTGTATAACTGCTCGTTAAATTGTCTGAGTTTTACATTTATATTTGCTCTCTCCTCGAATGTTGATGCGGATTTTTCTTGTTTAAGGAGCTTTTTGTATTCCGGATCATTGGTCTGAATGCTATCCCTTTGCTTTACATACGAATCATGAAGGTCCCTCATTTTTTTCAGATCAGGATGGCTGTTTTGAAAGTTTGTCATCAGCAGGTCATTATTCCTGAAAATAGGAACCGGACTCATGGAGTCTGTTTTTTCAGAGATGTACTGGTTCAGAATTAATTTGTTATTCTCCAATTCGAGCCCTTTTATCTCCTTTTGAATCTCATCGGACTTTGATTGCTGTGCATACGTGAATCCGGGTACGAATAACAAAAGAATAAATACAATTTTTTTCATAAGTTATTATTTAAAAGTTTGCGTTTCAGTTTTGGCCGCCAAACACGGTTGGCGATATGTTTATTTTCTTGTCTTTACAATGATCAAATTATTAGTTGTAATATCATTTTTTATGCACCGGATATTACATCCATACGCAGAGCCAATCAGATTTCTATCTATCCGGTTCTCATTCTTCTTAAATTTTCTGGTATAGGTAGGTTTATTTTCATGCGTAGAGGTCCAAAATTCAGCCTCTTCCCCGAACTTACCGAAATACCCCTGCAGGCGCACACCAATGAATAATGCATCAAATTGGGTGGAGCCTCCTTTTATAAAATCTGCAGACATAGTGCCGCGCCATCTGTCATGATCCGCATCTAACTTGCTCATTCCGTCAGCAATTTCTAAAACTTTCCACTCTCCATCGGAAGGTAAATGCCATCCGGCCGGACAAACTTCTTTTGCGATTTGGCAATGATAAAAACGTCCGTAAATCTTATGATTTGTACTATCGTCATTGTAATACCACGAATCTTTACTATCAAAATCAAGATTCTGAGCCATCCAAATCTGATTCTTCAATTTAATCCATTTGTACTCATGACTATCTCTTGTATCAACAAAACTGCCCCAAAGGGTGGGTTTTAAAGAACAGGAACAAATTGCCAGTACAAAAATGGAGGATAAAAAGTAAATTCTTTTCATTATAGGCTGGGATACATTATTAATGTGTTTTATCTTTTTATTTCTTCCCAAAAATCAGGTATAATTTTATCGGTATTCTTATTAATAAAGCGAATGCAAATTCGAGTAACTTCTTTATTTTCCTCTGAATACGATGATATCACGGTATAATAGCTCCATCCATTAGACATTGGCACAGTTTTTTGAAGAAACAGTCCTTTTTTCTTTATATCAAGATTCATGAGAGCAAATAAATCATCAAACCGTGTATTATCCTCCAAAAATGTTGATTCCTTCAATAGTTCGTTTTCTTTGTACACGGAATCATCCTTCAATTTGCTGTCGAAGGGACGATCCACGGCAAAAAACAATTCCAGTGTTTTGCAACCCGAAAAAGTAGCAAATATGTCTTTGTTGTTCAGGTTTAATCTTTCATTTTGCTCTTCCTCAAATAAATCGTTTGAACGAAGTCCTCTTTTGACTCCTGCAACCTCAGGCTTAAAAATGCGCTTATCCATAGTTTGAAAAGGGCAGGTGAAATAAGACTTTTCAACCACTTTGTTATTGTTCCGGATAAATTGAAGTTTTATCTCTTTGGGTTGAGTCCTGGAATCCACATCAACATCCAGGATTTGATTTTCAGTTAAAGTAGCAAAAATAGTGTGGTTCGAAACTGAATCTACTTCCAAAAATGCATGGGAAAATTTTCCTCCGCCAAAAATGGTATCGATGTTGATAATCTTTTTATCCTTTAGATAGATCACATAGTAATCGTATCCATACGCATTACCGCCTCCTCCCAAACCATCATCTTCTACTCTTAGTATGATATCATCTTCTCCGTCCCTATTGATATCACCTATCCATTTAAGGTTCCATGCTATTTCAAAACAAGATAAAGATGCCTTTTCTCCGCCTATTTTTCCATAATAACAGTCGCCTTCAATAGTTATACTATCATTTCTATAACTGTTAAGGATATCGTTTTTAACTTGTTTCGCAATCTCTTTTAAAAACAGGGTATCAATTTGCGATTTATTTTGACTCAAAGCACATTGTGTAATCAACGATAAAGTCAAAGCAGCCAGTAGTCTTATTTTATTCATGATATAATGCGCTATAGCAATGGCAAGTAACTCTGTTGGAGTGCTCTAAACAAAAATTTACAAACAAATCACGAACCTCCTGTACGGCCCGATACCCAGAAAAATTAAAATGATCCGATTGATTTACTAATCCGGAGTAATGGTTAGAAGTTAGCCTCATTGTCCTTGTTAGTCATAATTTAACCTTCTCAAAATTACCATTATCTTTTTTATTTCCAAATTAAAAGTAATCCGGATATGAAACGCGGTATATTGCTATCCTATGTAATTCAACGTGCTAACTTGGATCAAAATACAAATGCCTGTATTCTACTTCTGCATGCCTGTATTTAAATTACCGGTGGCTCTTCTGAAGTTTAACGGTGGCTATATCAAATGTTACAGTGCCTGTCTTTAATTCTAATTCTTCATCTCCACCAGTTCCATTCCCCGCAATATGGCCTCCCGGTTCATGGGGATTGTGTGGTGATGACGTTTTGGTAGTGAGCTCTCGAGCCCTTTAATCACATTCTCAAGTTCCACAACCGGCCTAACCTTTAGGTATGAGCCAAGGACCATCATGTTGAAAGCCTTCGTCATATTGCTTCGGGCTGCATCGTTTGTAGCATCAATACTATAAATTTTAATGTCCTTACGCGACGGACGACGGGTTATCCCGTTATTATCATAAATCAAAATACCGCCTGGCTTTACCATGGACTCAAATTTATCGAGCGACTGTTGGTTCAGTATAATGGCGGTATCGTATTCGCTTAATACCGGCGAACTGATGCGTTCATCACTGATGATAACCGTAACATTGGCCGTACCACCTCTCATTTCCGGACCGTAGGATGGCATCCAGCTTACTTCAAGGTTCTGCATAATACCCGAATATGCCAGGATCTTGCCCATCGACAACACTCCTTGTCCGCCAAACCCCGCTATGATAATTTCTTCAGTCATGAATTCAATTGTTTAATTTAGTTGCTCGTTGATGGTTGATAGTATTTAGTGCTTAGTGCATAGAGCTAATCCTTCATCACCTAATCACTTCCTCCCTACCCTATCGTCTTCTCCATTTTCTCTACCAGTGCCCCGTTTACCTTAATATCTCCTAACGGATAAAATTTCAGCATGTGCTCTTCGAGCCACTGGTTGGCCTTTACGGGTGTCATCCTCCAATTGGAATTGCAGTTCGAAACAATCTCAACAAACGACAACCCTTTATTCAGCTTTTGATTTTCAAATGCAGTACGAATGGCTTTTTTGGCCCTTTTGGCATGAGCTGCTGTATGCACTGCCTGGCGCGAAACAAAATATGTTCCATCTAGTTGTGCTACCAGATTGGTTATTTTTAACGGATGCCCCATGGTCTGGCTGTCTCTTCCCTGTGGCGAAGTGGTCGTAATCATTCCTTCGAGAGAAGTAGGAGCCATTTGCCCACCGGTCATTCCGTAAATACCGTTATTTAGAAATATAATCGTGATGTTTTCTCCCCGGTTACAAGCATGAATGGTCTCGGAAGTACCAATGGCAGCCAGGTCGCCGTCACCCTGATAAGTAAACACAAATTTATCGGGCATCACCCGCTTAATACCAGTGGCTACGGCAGCAGCGCGTCCGTGGGCAGCACCGGTCATATCACAGTTGATAAAATCGTAAATCAATACCGAACAACCAACAGATCCGATACCAATGGTTTCACTCTGAATTCCCATCTCCTCGATAACCTCAGCTACCATGCGAACCGTAGTTCCATGTCCGCAACCAGGACAAAAATTGAATATTTTATCCGTTATTAAGCTCGATTTCCTGTAAACCAGGTTCTCTTCTTTTATAATTTCGTTAATATCCATACTCATGCATTCTTAATGTGATTTTCCAGGGCTTGTAACACTTCTGACGGCGAATGTATTATACCACCATACCTTCCAAAATGCCCCACTCTTATCTTACATTCTGTGGCTAGCTGAATGTCCTCTTTCATTTGTCCGGCATTCATTTCCACGGATAATATACCTTTCACCTTTCCAATCATACTATGTAATTGCTTTTTAGGGAAAGGAAACAACGTAATAGGCCGAAACAAACCAGCCTTGATACCCTTCTTACGGGCAAGCTGCACTGCCTTCTGACAAATTCTGGCACTGGCACCATACGCCACAAAAATATACTCTGCATCGTCACACTGAATCATCTCATACCTTACTTCATTTTCTTCCATCTTCCGGTATTTCTCCTGAAGATCATGGTTGTGCCTTTCCATTCCAAGAGAATCAAGGTCAAGCGAGGTAATGGTATTTTTAGGACGATTTGGTTTCTTACCGGTTAAAGCCCACGATTCATCAAACTCAGTTTTTCTGGGGATGGGCTTAAACAACTCCACTTTTTCCATCATCTGGCCAATAACACCATCTGAAAGAATAAGTGCAGGATTCCGGTATTTAAAAGCAAGGTCAAAAGCTAAAGGTACAAAATCTGCCATTTCCTGAACCGATGCAGGAGCAAGCACAATCAAACGATAATCGCCATGTCCTCCTCCCTTCACTGACTGAAGGTAATCGGCCTGCGATGGTTGAATGGTTCCCAAACCAGGACCA
>DATBXH010000536.1:0-2762 GCA_036514375.1 Bacteroidales bacterium
GGTGCATGTGCTGCAATACAGGAATATTGTTTTTCCAATGGCGTCTTCATTTCCAAAGAATTTGTGAGCCATACTCTCACTAATAATTACCTGATAGGGTTTTGCAAGACATGTTTTGGGATCTCCCCTGGAAAACTGAAAGGAGAAAACATCTGTCAATGTAGAGTCAGCATAAAATAGTTCTTCATTCCAAACATTATCACCGGCTTTTACGCAACCTGATTCCCAGAGGCTTATCGTAACCATTGATTCGATACCTGGAATATCTTTCTTTATGTTTTGCAACCATCCAATCGCATTTCGTGCAAAATTCCAATGAAAACCATTGGACTTTCTTTCCATCTCAATGGTTAACCTGTAAATCCTGTCGCTGTTTTTATAGAACCGGTCGTAACTGAATTCGTCCCGAATCCAAACAGCTACTACCACAATGGAAACAAACCCAATGGTAAGCCCTACCATTGAGATAAAAGGGTAAAGCGGTTTTGAAGCGATCTTTCGAAAGATACTCTTTAGGTAAAACAGGGTCTTCATCTTCTTTTACTTAAATATTCGTTCTTTTCATGAATATTCGATTCATTGCGAATTCATTTTAATCACCACCAAAAGTTATTCATACCTCAAACTCTCCATCGGATTCCGCCCGACGTATGAATTCCGATCACAAGCAGGGCGATTTCTAATGAGTTATCAGCAAATGTTAATAGCCTATTACTATAAAAACAAATAACAGGAAAAAGAATAAAAAAAAGAGGAGAACAACTGACTGTAACCTCAAGCGACGTAACTTTTTTATATTCGGATCAACTTTAGTCTTTGGGTTCATAATAAATTTATTTTTAGTGTTTATAACCAGCTTTGGCTTCATTGAAATAAAACAGCCCAGTATCCGGATTAATGAAAATAGTTAATCAGGATACTATTTTAGGATATCAACAAGGATGCCCTTTTTTATAAAGCTTTTAATTTTAATGAGGTAGAGATTTGCCTAAACGATATACTGTTAAATTATTTTACATTCAGTGTTTGTTTTTTGAACAGATTTAGAAAGGGACAAGCGTATGGAAAGCTATATGATGTGTAAATGATGTTATGTTTTTTAATTTACAGTTTCATTCCTTTTCATCCCAATCTATTTATTAATAGGTTATAATATTTCATTTGTTTTACTTATTATTATCTTTTCAGAAGCTAATCCTTTGCCGGAAGCATGTAAAACAATCTGTCCCGCTTTATGATTCGAACGAACAATGACCAAACATTTTCCTTCATATGCCTTCCTGAAAGGCTGCTGAAAGCTTTCAATGCTTTTCGGGTTCGAGTTGCCAACAGCAGCAATGCTTCCATCTCCTTCGATCCGGAATTGAATAAGCTCATTAAACTGCGGGTTAAGAATTCCGTTCTTGTCAGTAATATCCACAGTGATATAGCTGAGGTCCTGTCCATCGGCTTTTATTGTTTTTCTATCAGCAGTAAGTTTAATCTTTGCCGGTTTGCCAGCAGTTACAAGTTCCCATTCGGCCACTTTTATTCCCTTTACATATCCGAAAGCTTTCAGCATACCAGATTCGTAAGGCACCTGCCAGGTGGCTTTAAATTCTGTTTCCCTTGATGTGCCCTTTGTGCCCATTAACTTGTTGTTTAAAAACAAACTCACGCTATCGCAAGATGAATAAGCCACCGCTGTCAGTTCTTTTCCTTCGTATCCCGGCCATGTCCAGCTTGCTTTAACATCGTCCCATCCCCAATAGGAACTTCCTTTTCCATCGAAAGAAGATACAGGTGTATTAACGAAAACGGAGAGTTTATTTTCGTTTTTAAAAAGTATATCGCGATAATACGACCGTGGTCTTCTGAAACCGCACATATCAAAATCACCGGTATAAGAACTGTTCCAGGGGAAGAAAGATTTTGGCCTCTCGGAAAAACTATACCATCCGGATGCTACCTCTCCCATATAATCCATAGCAGTCCATTCGAAATTGCCCAGAACATAGTCATAATCCATAGCTCTCATCCAGTTCTCAAAAGAATGTCTTGGATCGATCTCAATGGAATAAAGAATTCTGTTAGGTAATCGTTGATGATCATTTTCATATTGCGACGACTGGTAACTATAGCCGCAAATGTCGAGCGCAGCAAAAACCGGATCGCATTTACCCCATTCTTCCGGTGGGCAATTCCTCCAATTTCTGCCCGTTTGTGCTACATCGGCAGTTACTGGTCGCGAAGGATCCAATGTACGAACTAAACCTGCAATTTGGTAGGCAATAGCTATCCCGATGCTATCCCTGTTTTCCCGGATCTGATTGCCTATCCCCCACGTAAAAATACTGGGATGATTCCTATCCCGCATTATTATGCTGGTTATATCTTTTTTCCACCAATCATTAAAATACAGATGATAATCGTTATCGAGCCAGCCTTTAGTCCATACATCAAAAGACTCATCAATTACCAGTATCCCGAGCCTGTCGCATGCATCAAGAAATGCAGTCGATGGAGGGTTATGGGCGCACCTTATTGCATTAAACCCGCAGGCCTTCATCAATTCAACTCTTCGTTCCTCTGCCCTGTTGTTGGTAACAGCTCCTAAAGGCCCATTATTCTCGTGCATAGCGCCTCCTTTAAGTTTTACATGTTTTCCGTTCAGGAAAAAACCATTTTCCGAATCGAATCTCAGTGTTCGTATCCCGAATTTTGTCACTATTTTATCAACTGTTATGCCTTCTTTCATAATTTCACAAACTGCGGTGTAAATG
>DATBXH010000537.1:0-7124 GCA_036514375.1 Bacteroidales bacterium
AATGAGGATGTATTTGCTGACGCAACAATTGGTTAACGGCATCGCTATTGGCTGCCTTAAGCTTCGAATTTTCCACATCAGTTAGCATTTTCTCCTCCTGGATTACCACAAAATGCTGAAGCGCAATAATCAAGGTGTTGATTAGAATACAAATAAGCGCCAAAGAAATGAGTTGGTTATATTTAAGACTGGTTTGATTAACTATGGAAAGCACAAACACCACAGCGATATATGCTATTAGGTTCAAGGCATAACTAACCAGTAAAAATTTAATGCGTAGTTTGGAGTTGGAGATGTTTACTCTTTTTTCGAAATATAACAACAGGGCCAGGTTGACAAAGGTATTAATAAACAGCAACAAGGCTCCCACCGAGGCGTCTGAAAGGCTTTTCCTAAAATTATTCAACCCGGAACTAGCCATGGTGGTAGCCAAACCCAATAAAAAGAAATAGGTGGTTAACCAAAAGTTGAATATAATCAGCTTTCTTATGGGAAATCTCGATTTCATTTCATCGTATTTTAAAACAAAGGTACGGAATAAAAAAAGGGAGAATAGCTATTTATAGCTGAAACGGACAAATTGAAGGTTAAAGGCGAGCCTTATCATAATATTAATAGGTTACTTTTTTTTAGAATGTTTTATTCTTAAAACTTTCATGTCCTCTGAAGGGCGAAGGAGGAATTGGGGTCTTTTCTGTTTAATTAAGAACAAGATTTGATGTCACCTCAACATGCCAATTAAAACATCTCTTTTATGCTAGCTAAGAATTTCTCCCGCGTAATGGGTTTGATGATATAATCAGTTACTTCAGAGATTGATTTTGCCCTTTGAATGTCAATTGGATCTATGGAAGATGAAACAATATAGATGATAATTTTTTTGTTAAGTCTGGATTTTAACTGGACGTACTTTTCAAGAAAACCCCAACCATCCAAAACAGGCATGAACAGATCAAGGAAAATTACCTCCGGCAGCTTGTCCGGCTCATCGCGAACGGATTCGAGAAACTTAATTGCTTCCTGCCCATTCGAAAAAACTTTAATTTTATTGACTAAGTTGGTTGAATTAATTACTTCGCTGGCAAGTAACTGAAAGATATCGTCATCGTCAACCAGGTAAAGTGTATCAATCTTTTTCATTGTTATTTGTCTTTGCATAATTGGACAATAAATTTACTGCCTCTGTCGACCTCGCTTTCCACTTTAATGCTACCTCCCTGTGCTTCCACCTGGGTTTTGGTTATAAATAGCCCAAATCCTTTGGCTTTTGGATGACCGTGAAAAGTTTTGTGAAGTTTAAAGATATTCTCTCCATGCTGTTTAAGGTCAATACCTAACCCATTATCCTCTGCTTCAAGGTAGGTCCATCCATCCTGTTTCCAACTTTTTATATGAATGACGGGATTTCTTTTGGGAGAACTATATCTTATTGAATTACTTAACAGGTTAATTAAAATACTGTCGAAATATTTCTTTGGATAGTAAATTGATTTGGCCAATGAAAAATCATATGATATAGAAGCATTTGATTTTAGTATTTCGCCTTGCAATAATCCTATTGCTTTTATTAATCCTTCCTCCAGGTCAACATATTCCTTTTCAATATTGAAATCTTTTTTTATTTGAGCGGCATCAACCAGCTCATCGAAAGTACTATGTAATGAATCAACAACCTGCTTTTGTTTTTCAATATATAAAAGCTTTTGTTCTACGGACGAACTATTTGCAATCATATCGTCTAGCAATAACAGATTTGATAGTGGAGCCCGGAGATTATGCGATATAATATGTGTAAACTCTTCCAATTGTTCTTTTTGTTTTTCGAGTTGCGAAAGCATAAGTTCGCGCTCTGATAATTTTTCTTCGAGTTTGTTCCTGATATTAATATTTTCGATTGATACCGTTGTGATATCAGCAAGGGCCTGCAGCAATCCCACTTCTTCTTCTGTTGGTAAGTGTATATCTGCCCAATAATTTCCTATGGCTCCGATTGGGTCCATTGTACGAATCGGGACCATAGCAAGGCTTTTGACAAACGTTGGCCGATATGCATCAGCCGGTATTCGCTCGTCTTTATAGATATCAGGAATAACGGCTGCTTTCCTGTTGAGCATTACCCATCCGCTAATACATATTTTCATCGGAAAGCGGGATCCCTTCCATAACGGACTTATTGCGTCTTCGTCGGCATAATAACACATGTTACCATCACGCAACACAAAAGTTGCTCCGTCGGCCCCGGTAAGTTCTCTGGCTACTGATCGCACAATCTGCATTACAGATTCGATATTTGATGCGAGAGATAATTTTTGAACGGTATTAACCAGCCGTTCCATACTTAAAAGATTTGTCGTAACGTATGTTTGTCCCATAACCTAAATCCCTTATTATGTTTAGTCTGTAAGTTAAAACAATAATAAATTTAATAATTTAATAAAATCTGTACAAGGTCTGTATCAAATTTAGAATTAAACAATCAATTGAGATTTTTGATCAGGGATGAACATGTTGCAGGAGAAAAAGAAAAACCCGCCTGACCGACAGAAATGAAAAAGCCTGCAAATCGTACAATCTGCAGGCTTTTGTGTTGGAAAGAATTCCATCCGTCGGGGTGAGAAGACGACCCCATATTTCGTAAATACTTATATTTCCTGATGTTTACAAAACCGAAACTTATTTAGGTAACCGAATAGGTCATTTTTTGATGGAGCTATTCAATAATTCCTTAAATTTCAGTATAAAAAGAACGATTTCTGGACAAATATAAGTAAAAATTCGCAAATTTTATTCTTGTAGTTTCGGGTGAGCTTGGATTAATACGTTTTGTTATCAATCGGTGAGATGTTGCTTGATTAGGTCAACAGATATACCGGTAAAATCTGCAAAATCCTCAACACTTACAAACTGATGCTTCAGTTTTGACTTGCTTTGTCTGATTTGCTTGTAAAGTTCCCGACTCGACTTCTCGCTTTTACCCGTTAATCGCTGAACATCTTTGGGATATACGACTATTCTACCAGATGTTTCACTCACACTAAAAGAACTTTTGTCCAAAAATACGGTATATCTGGTAAAAATTGGCAAAAACAGGTAGTTATTTACCAACATCTCTGATTTAAAGATTTACCTGATTATCTTTCCATAAAAAAATGGAAAAACAATTTGAGGTTCGCACCTTCGGATTTGGAGAACTAGCACAGTTATATTTCCCGTATGTAACTAAAACAACTGCTTCCCACAAGCTAAGTGAATGGATTCGTTCCAGTCCCCAATTAATGAAAAAACTCTCAGAACTAAATTGGAGAAAGAGAGCCAAATATTTTACTCCAAAACAGGTCAGGACAATCATAGAGCATTTTGACCCGCCATTTTAGTATAACTCAAGCCCTATATAATTGTATTAAGGAATTTTCTAATTTGTTCTTCATTTCTGCAAGCTTTATCAAGTCGAGAACCTTCCCTTTATTTTGTTTGGCTCTTTCAATAAAAAGTTCACGTTCCAATACTTTCAGTTTCGACCGGTGTCCTTTGAAATGGTTATATTCTTTTGTGGATGAGATAAAAATGCCTTTTAATCCATGTTCTTCCTTGATAACAGCTTCTAGCTGTAAGTGTTTCAGTAAGCGTGTAAGCCTATTATCTTTCGTAATAAAGAAAGATTTTTGAGGTATGCCATCAATTGTTGAAAAATGAAAGTAAAGACAAGCAAAGCGATAATGCAAAAAGTCCCATGCAGTCCCCCATAACTCATTAAGCACATTGTTATCCCTACCAAGTAAAGGTTGTAAATCCGAATTCCCTCCAAAAATATTCTTAGCCAATTCCAATTCTAAGCCCATAATGCAATCAAGCTCATCTTTTAGCCATTCCGTATATTCTTGCAATAGACTAAGAGAGTTTTTTCTGCTTGTTCCTTTTTGTGCCAGCAAGCGTAATTTAAGAAGCGAAACATAACTTGCATTCAGAATTGGTAAAAATTCTTGATGCTTATCTATAATATCAATTTCTTTCAAGTCCTTCGTGACATAAATATCTTGGAATAGACTTTCATTGGAGAGCTTTAATGCAAGCAATAGTTTGCTGCCATAATCGCTAAACTTTTTATTATCAAGTGTAAGTTTTCTTCCACCCAGTGCCAGTTCAAAAATTCCTAGCCCACCAATAACATCAATCCCCATCATGTTCTGATAGACAAGAAAGGATTCGACCATATACCTGGCATCTTCCTTTAATTTTGATTTGTTATCTACAAATGTAACGATGTCCAGACAAACACTACTGTCTAAAACAAGGATAGGGTATAGACCATTTCTTTTAAAAGAACATAACTCGATAGAATCTGGGAAATTTCTCAACCCCGTTTCATCAATACAATTATAGTTTTTAAACAACAGGTTGGTCATTTTCATTACATTTTATTAAGAATAAAGATAGTTCATTCCTTTTTATGTTGTTTTAATTTACTTATTAATAGTTGACGTTCGTTTATGGATTTACACAAATAGCTACTTCTTATCCTTGCATCAGAAATCAATCTGGGTGCAAGCCATGTCACAGAATCACGAAAATTCACTTATTGTAACAATCTCCAGTGTTTGTGGTGGAGTTGGTAAAACCATCACTTCTCACTTTCTCCTTGCCAATATAACTTTCCAGGGAATCCTGGAAGTGGCTTTTTATGCTGGAATCTCGGCACTTGTAGGTTACGGTGTTAAGGTCAGTATTGATAAGATAAGAAAACTTTATAACCGCAAACGTCAATGAATAATCTACTCAAAATAGGAATCATTGGCGGCCTCGCTTTCGGAGCTTTCAAACTTTTCCGGATGAAAAGTACTTCGGATAAGTTTGTAAGCAGTCTTTCCAATCCTCGCATTCATAAAGTAGATTTAAAAGGCATTGCTTTCCGAACCGAAATCAAGATTCAGAATCCCACCCAGAACTCCATCACGATCACAAAACCAGTGGTTACGCTTTCAACAAATGGCAAATACATTACCAGCAATAACCCGGAACAAAAGTCTTTTGTCATAAAGCCGTTAACTACTACCAATCTGGGCACTATTGAACTCTCTATTGCATGGACTGCCTTGGCTGGTTATGTTTCTGGAATCGTGCTGAAGGCTCCCGCTCTTATCAAAGCTTTTAGCATCAAGGATACAAAAGCCATAGGAACTGCCCTTGCGATACCGCTTGAAATGAAGTACACGCTTTATGCGAACGACATCTTCTATGAATCCACACCTCAAAAGATCATGTAATGAACAGCCGTCTTGACATAGGATTTATCACATCGGGTTACCGCACAATACGGGATGGTGGAGATTATAACAAGTTCTTTACTTCTCCGGACGGTAACGATCATGTAATTCGAAACGGCGATGTATTCGAGACAGTAGACCTAATGAAACGTGTTGTTTGGAAATACATTGATGATACCAAACGAATTGCATCTTATCTCAAAAGGCTAACTCTGAAAGAAACTTGCCAGAACATCTGGAACTTTCTGTATCACCATATTCAGTACAAGCTTGATGAGAAGGGATTGGAACAACTTCGGCGACCTAACCGGAGCTGGGCAGAAAGGAAGGTTGGAATTGACTGCGATTGTTTTTCCATTTTCGTTTCATCCATTCTCACCAACCTTCAAATACAGCATTCCTTCCGCATCACCAAATACGAAAGGGATTCCTTTCAGCATGTTTACGTGGTAGTTCCGATAACAGGATCAGCTAACGAATACATTATAGACTGTGTGCTTAGCAAGTTCAATTATGAAAAACCTTATACCGCTAAAAAAGACTTTCCCATGAGCTTAGATAAGATCAATATCGCCGTCCTGTCAGGCTTTACCCCTGATGTTATGGATATAGTAAACGGGCTCGATGGCCTGGATGATATGGAACTGCTTGGTGCCGATGCAGAGGTAATCCGTTCACAGGCTATTTATGAGCACCTGGTTAAAACACGTAATCTCATTGCGCAAAAACCTCACCTGATTGCCCAGGTAGATTATCCACCTGCATTTTTACAAATGCTCGATTATGCCATTGCCAACTGGCACACTCCAAACAGGACGGCCGCTCTTGAAAACCTTGCAAGAAATGAGGATGTTCTCAACCGGTTGAATGGAATGGAAGGTATGCCGGACGAGACTGAACTCGATGGAACGGATGATCTGTGGGGATTTCTTGATGAACTATCCCTGGGTGAAATCGAGGACGAACTGGGTAAAGCGAGTAGGAAAAAACGTAAAGCCAAACGTGCAGGTCGCAAAAAGAGCAAGAAAGGCTTTTTCCGCAAGATAGGCCAGGCTGTTAAAAAAGGTGCTCAAAAGGCTGTAAAGGCTGTAGTGCGGTTCAACCCTCTATCTATTGCAGCCCGAAATGGTTTTCTCCTGTTCTTAAAGCTTAACATCAAAAAAGTAGCATCGAGGCTAAAATGGGGTTATGCTACCCAGCAACAGGCAACAGCCAAGGGTGTAAGCACGCAGCAATGGGAACGATCTAAAAAAGCACTTTCCAAAATTGAAAAACTTTTTGCCGATAAACTGCAAGGTAAAAAGAGTGCATTGAAAAATGCTATTCTAAAAGGCAAGGCAGGTGGATTAAACGGATTTGGAGGTGATGAAGAAGTAGACATACGTGGGCTTGGTGTAGCTCCTGCCGCTGCACTTGCAGCCGCTGTGCCTGTGATTGCAGCCGCATTAAAGATCATGAAGGACACCGGGCTGATGAAAAATGACGAAGCGCAAAATGTAACATCAGAAGTCAATACCAAAGCATCAGAAGCTGAATCTGTACCATTAACACCGGAGACAGCTCCTTCACAGGAGCAGAGTATTCCTGAGCCAACACCTTCTCCTGCCCAGGAAATCCCTGCGCCTACAACACAATCAAATACTCCGACATACACTCCTGAGACAGCTCCTTCCGAGTTTACTGCTCAGGATACCTCCGCTCCACAAGAAAGTGAGGCAACAGAAGACAATGTTCCTGCCGTACCTGAAAGTCCAACAGAACCTGAATCTCCCGCTCCGGAATCATTCAACACGGAAAGTACGAAAAGCAGTTCCACGGACGATACTCCCATTACGCCTTCGGAGGAGGTTCCATCTGAACCAA
>DATBXH010000538.1:0-2025 GCA_036514375.1 Bacteroidales bacterium
GCGCTCCTCGTGGCAATCGAATTTTGAGCCAATCCGGCTTTCGTATATAATTATTTTCGGGTGACATTTTAAACTTTTATCCGGCAAAGGTAAGAAAAGAGACCATGAAGCAAGTTTCTTCTGTCACAAAAACCAGTTTAATAGTAGCACAGTAGCGATTCCCACAATTCCTACAGAACATTCCATCACTGTCCATGAAAGGAACGTCTGTTTTATAGAAAGATTGAAGTACTCCTTAAACATCCAGAATCCAATGTCATTGAAGTGAGACCACATGATACTTCCGGAGCCCGTTGCAAGCACCATTAACTCAGGCGAGATACCAGCTTGCTGCCCTAAAGGCAGAACAATGGGAGC
The DNA here is from genome assembly GCA_036514375.1 of Bacteroidales bacterium. Classification (GTDB taxonomy): domain Bacteria; phylum Bacteroidota; class Bacteroidia; order Bacteroidales; family JAAUTT01; genus JAAUTT01. The sequence continues at coordinate 358 of DATBXH010000538.1, forward strand.
TGCCGTCATGGTCGACACCGTGGCTGAACCAGTTGCCAAACGGAATGTAGCTGCAACCAGGAAAGCCAATAACAGTGGATTTACATGAAGTCCAACCGTAATCGAACTGATATATTCGTTTACATGACCATCTTTTAAAACCTGCGAGAAGGCTCCACCGGCAGCAATAATCAAAATAATCATCGAGATAGCGCTTACGGCATCACCCATGCTTTTCATTACATTGCTCATTTTGTTGCCGTTGCGAAGACCAAGAAATACAATTCCCAGTATTACAGCTACAAGTAATGCAATATTGGCATCGCTCAGAAACTTCACAACCGTGGATGCGTTGGAAAGAACTCCGGCTACATTCCCCGCAAATCCTCTATCTATAAACAAATGATGATAAAAGGCAGTGAGATTGGAATATCCAAGCTTTAATAATTCTGAATGAGTCGGAGGTGGACCAACCCATAGATCAAGCATAGCGCCGAAAAGCATCAAAATGACTGGTGTACTGGCAATTAAAATACTTATGCCTAAGCCAGGTAGTTGGCTCTTCTCAAAATGACGTTCCTGATAAAGCCCTTCAGGAGGCTTTATTTCCAGCTTCTTAAAGAATTTTGACAACATTATTCCTCCGATTAAACAGGCCGGAATTACCGGAATTAAGCCGTATAAGAGCACTTTATTAATGTTAGCACCAAAAACAAACGAAACATAGGTGGGAGCCGGATGAGGCGGTAAAAAACCATGCGCAACCGACAATGTAGCACACATAGGCAAGCCCAGGTACAGTATCGGAAGCTTGGTAACAGAGGCGAAAGTATAAATCAACGGAATCATCACCAAAAAACTGGCATTGTAAAGCATCGGTAACCCTACAAGAAATCCGGTAAGCAGCAGTGCATACTGAATATTCTTTACGCCCATAGCATTGGTAAGCCGATAGGCAATGGTATGAGCTGCACCACTCTCCTCAACAAGCTTTCCGAGCATAGCTCCAAAAGCCAGGATTAAGATGATCTTTCCCATTGTATCGCCAACTCCGCGAATTATGGAGTCGAGCACATCGAGGATGTTCATGCCGTTAAACAACCCCACCAAAAAGGTTGTGATAAGTAAAGCGAAAAAAGCATTTAGTTTGAACCATCCTACTAGTACAATTAGGATGAGGATTCCGATTCCGACGATTAGAAGGGGCATATTGTAAACGTTTTAAAGCTCTTAAAGATAGAACAATTCTAAATGTTCAAAAAATATAGAGATTGCTTAATCTCCAACGATTTTCGCTCAAGCTTGTGTGCTTTGAGAAAAATCATGTAAGTTTGCAAAAATTTTTTCGTATCCATGGATCTTTTAGAACTAAGTGAACAAGAGATATTTCGACGCAATTCGCTTGATGAGTTACGTAAATTAGGAATAAACCCCTATCCTGCAGAAGGATATGAGGTTAACGTTACAACCCAGAAAATACTTGAAAACTACAAACCAGAACTAAATAATTATCAGGAAGTTTCGATAGCCGGACGAATAATGAGCCGCCGTATCATGGGCAGTGCTTCGTTTGCAGAAATCCAGGACGAGAAAGGCCGCATCCAGGTTTACATTAAGAGAGACGATTTATGCCAGGGAGAAGACACAACTTTATATAATACTGTTTTCAAGAAGCTGCTTGATATTGGC
>DATBXH010000539.1:0-7952 GCA_036514375.1 Bacteroidales bacterium
AGCTGATTTTTCAAGATCATAAATCTAAAATAAAAATATGAAAACCTTGCATACGAACCAAAATAAAGATAAAAACAGAATTTTGTATATCAGAAATTTAACATTATCCGTTTATAAAAATCAATTGGCAATTTGGTGTCAAACAATTAATATTGTACCTGCATTTTGATTATTTAAACTGATGGGAAACCCTTATGTGGAAGTTATGGACAATGCGAAATAAAGACAAACCTCATTCGCCATGAATAATGATAGCCCTTTTATAGATGCTCACACTCATAAAATTCCAACAAGCAACATTATTGCTATTGTAAACATACTTCTTAGGAGGGATGACAATCACAACGAAGAACCTCTAATAAGCTCAAATGTAAACCAGGTCACATACTTCTCAGTCGGAATTCATCCATGGTATTTGGAAAATTGGGAAAAAAGTATTGACCGACTCGAAGAAATTGCCAATGTCCCCAAAGTATTGGCTATTGGAGAGTGTGGTTTGGACAGAACCAGGGAAACCCCTTTTGATAGGCAAAAGCAAGCTTTCCTTACTCAGATATCTGTTTCTGAAAACTTGAAAAAGCCGGTTATTGTTCATTGTGTGAAAGCATACAGCGAATTGATTCAACTCAGAAAGCAAGCAAAAGCAACAAAACCCTGGATAATCCATGGCTTTAACAATAACCTGGAAGTTGCTCAAAAATGTATCGAAAATGGAATGATGTTATCTTTTGGCAGATCTTTATTATATAATACCAAATTGGCTGAAGTAATTAAATTAATGAATCTCAATAATTTTCTTCTTGAAACAGATGAAAATGAAGTTCCTATCGAGGAAATTTATACAAAATGCGCAGATATTAAAGCTATTTCAGTTAAGCAATTAAAACTTGAATTGTCACAAAATTTTAACAAACTATTTAATAATGTCACTTCTTAGCTATTATTCGGAACAAATAAAAAAATATCAGAAAGCATTGGATCAGATACAAAAGAAGGAGGATCGACTTTCTTTATCTCGACTTCTGACTTTCGCCTTAGCGCTTGTACTATTCTATGTGACCTTAGGTATAAGCTTAGGAGTAGCCATCTTGTTGTTAACAGTTGGTCTAATCCTTTTTACTTATGTCATTAAACAACATGTAAATACTATTCAGCAAAGGATACACCTGCAAAACTTACTTATAATTAACAAGAAAGAACTAGCTTGTATAAACGGTAATTTTCAGAATTATCCCGATGGACATGAACATATAGACAAAGAACACCCCTTTACAAGTGATCTTGATATCTTTGGAAAATCATCATTGTTTCAGTACTTAAACAGAACCACAAGTAATCCTGGCTACAATTTATTAGCTAAATGGTTAAAAAGCCCTTCAGAAGTTGAAAAAATTAATGAGAGGCAGGAGGCTGTTACAGAATTAAAAGATATGAGTACCTGGAGGCAGGAACTTATGGCAATTGGTTATAAATATGCTGACTCGCATAACGATCCGGAAATACTTATTGAGTGGATCCTTGAAAAACCACATTTTCTAAATAACAACTTTCTTAAAATTGCTATCAATATTTTGAGTTTGTTATCAATATTTTCAATCATCGTATTGCCATTTGGAATGCCAGTGAGTATTATTTCACTGCTCATAACAATAAACATTTCGGTCTTCTACAAAAAATTAAAGGACATCTCAACAATTCATAAACGTGTCACTAAAACTGCTGAGCTTCTGAAATCTTATGAAGAGGCTATTCTTTTGATTGAAAATCAAATTTTTAAATCATCAAGATTAAACGAATTACAAAAAAGATTTATACTATCTGACACTTCTGCATCAAAAGAAATCAGAGAATTATCGACTCTTGTCCATAAACTGGACTATCGGTTAAACTTATTGATATCATTACCGGCAAATCTCTTATATTTTTGGGATATCAGGCAAGTTCTAAAACTTGAAAAGTGGAAAACTCAGAATCGGGCACATTTGCACCAATGGTTCAGTGCAATGGCAGAATTTGAAGCAATATCAAGTCTTGCCAACCTGTATTTTAATAATCCTGAATGGGTGATGCCTTCCGTTAGTCTTGATCATTTCAGATTATCTTCTATAGAAATGGGACATCCATTAATTCCAAAAATCAGAAGGGTATGTAACAATTTTAATGTGGATGGCATTGGTAAAATAGTTATTGTAACCGGATCGAACATGTCCGGTAAAAGTACTTTCTTACGGACATGTGGAGCAAACATAGTTCTGGCAATGGCTGGTGCTCCCGTTTGTGCAAAAAAGTTTGAAATCTCAAGGGTAAACATATTAACCAGCATGAGAATTACAGATTCGTTGGAAGAAAATACCTCTTCCTTTTATGCAGAGTTGAAACGATTAGCAATAATCATTAAAACCGTTGAGAACAAGGAAAATGTATTTCTTCTGTTGGATGAGATTCTTCGTGGTACAAACTCAAACGATAGACATATTGGTTCTGTAGCCTTGATAAGGCAACTTATACGAAGCGAGGCTATTGGGATTATTGCAACTCACGACCTTGCCTTATCTAACCTTGCGACCGAGCTACCACAACAAATTGACAATTATAATTTTGATGTAAAAGTAGAAGATGACGAATTATTCTTTGATTACAAACTTTCGAAAGGAATTTGCAAAAGCCTTAACGCCTCCATATTAATGAGGAAAATGGGAATTAAAGTACAATAAAATAAACAGTAATCCAACTTTTTCCCAGTCGTTAAAAAATTGGATTACTGCGAAATGCCCCAAGAATCAAGACGTAGCAGACTCTTTTTTAGGATTTGCCTTACTTACTTTAACCTTTCTACCGCCAAGATCTTGTCCATTCAAAGCATCTACAGCAGTCTGTTCGTCCTTTTCATCTTTCATTTCCACAAAGCCATAGCCTTTAGATCGCTTGGTTTTTTTGTCAATGATCACTTTCGCCGATTCGACCGGCCCAAATTCCTGAAAGACGTCGATTAAATTCTGTTCTTTCATAGAATATGGAATGTTGCCAATGTAAATAGTCATAAACTAAGAATTAAAACCACTTACCAAATTAAAAAAAAAAACTAAATAAACATAATTCTCAGGTAGTTTTTCATCAACAAATGTTATGATTACCAGCAAAATCAAGGTAAAGAAAAACCATATTTAGCTATGCACTGTGCACATCTTGTTTAAATGGAAACAGAGAAGTATTAAGCTAACTTAAACTGGTTATAAAAAAGCAGGTTTTATCGATTTCAAATCTACTATTCGGATCAAAATTCTATTTGTTAGTAAAATTTAATTTCTAAATTATCAATCCAGATTTGGCATAATTAGATTATTTCCTACTTTTATAAAGCTGATTCTATCAATAACTAGTTTATTTCTAAAATGTTATACTTAGAGTCAGATAATTCTAAACAATCAGAAATTCAATGATACTGAATCGTAACAAACTGATATTTCCTGAATCAAACATATTTTTACATCATAAATGTCTGATTGCTTATATACTACTCCTAATCTTAATTGAAGGGTGCTCCTCTCCTGGTCTTAAAGATAAGATTGAAACCGGAATAGTTGAATTTGACATCAGTTACACCAACAATTCAGGAAGAAATTTCCCTGTACAATTGCTTCCAAAGACTATTGAGATGAAGTTTAATAATAATTTTGCCAGTTACACCATTGAAGATCGGGTTGGGCTTTTCTCGATATGCAATATTTTGGACCTGAATGATCATCTGAGTCATACTTTGATCAAGGTTTTTGATAAAAAGTACGTATATCATGGCCCCCCAAAAGAAACACCGATATTCTTCAAGAACAAAAATCCATATATTGTAAAATATTTGTCAGATACAATGCGCGTCGCCGGAGTACTTTGTAAAAAGGCTAATATCACTGATACAGAAACCTCCAAAACATTTGAAATCCTCTATACATCAAGTTTTAATATTCAGGATATTAACAACAATACCCCCTACGAAAAAATAAAAGGAGTCTTACTACAATTTGATATTCAAATGAAAAACCTTGGTATGAAACTAACTGCCAAAAAAATTGAACAGCAGGATATTAAAGATCAAGACTTTCGGATTCCCAAAGGTTATAAGCTTATCACAAAAAAGCAAATGGAAGAAATTATCAACACTCTCCTTCCTTGATTAAAAACTCTTTTTGAAATATCATCGTTAACACTAATTTTGCAGACACTTCATTACCATTCAAAAGAAAGTTAATGTCTGGAAAAGATAAAAAAGATAAAAAACCTGAAAAAAAGCAAGGTTCCGGTTCATTTTGGAAAGATGAGAAGTTCAAAATAACATTTGGATTATTCTTCATCTTTTTTGCCGCGTTATTAACACTAGCCTTTGTTTCTTATTTTTTTACCTGGAAAAGTGATCAAAGTTTTGAATGGGGGCAGATTTTTTCTAACTCATCTGTTCAGGTAGATAACTGGTCAGGAAAGACGGGGGCCAAGCTGGCTTATATTTTTATAACTGAAGGAATTGGTGTAGCTGCGTTTGGTATTCCTTTCTTATTTTTTATCATTGGGTTCAGATTGTTGAGTGTACGATTGTTACCGTTACGAAAAACATTTAGGATCATTATCATTGGTTGCTTACTTCTTTCGCTGATACTTGGCTTTCTGTTTGGAAATACAAATGGTTATTTGGGTAGCGGGCTTGGCGGAAGTCACGGTTTCTTTGTTTCCAACTGGTTGAACGCTGTGTTGGGAATGTCTGGAACTGCTTTTCTCTTGCTATTGAGTGCCATGATTTTCATTTTCTTTACAATCCCATCTTCGGCTCCATGGTTTAAAACACTCGTTAGATCAAAATTCCATAAGCCAAAGGTAGAAAACAAAACCACGGATGAACCTACAAAAATAAAGGTTGATGCAGAAGAGGAAAAAGAAGAAACACTTGATGTAGCCGAAGAAAACGAGCTGGATTCCAACTTTGTTGTAACTCCCAAACAAGACAATACGGAGGAACAAATCATCGATGATGATATCGAACTTACAGTAGAACAACCCATAGTGAATGAAATTGAAGAAAACATACCTCAGCCTGTCATCCAGGAGCCCGTTCCTATGGGGGATTATGATCCTACTCTCGACCTTTCACATTATGTTTTACCTCCATTGGATTTATTGGAAGATCATAAATCAAATAACTCGGAAGTCAGCAACGAGGAGCTTATCAGCAATAAAAATAAGATTGTTGAAACGCTGGCCAATTATAAAATCCAGATTGATAAAATCAAGGCTACCATTGGTCCGACGGTCACTTTATACGAGATTGTCCCTGCACCAGGCATCAGAATTTCAAAGATTAAGAGTCTGGAAGATGATATTGCACTTAGTCTATCCGCATTGGGCATCAGAATTATTGCTCCCATGCCGGGAAAAGGGACCATTGGTATTGAAGTGCCGAACCTGAAACCTGAAATTGTGTCGATGCGGTCAATCATTTCATCCCGGAAATTCCAGGAATCGAACTTTGAGTTAGCCATCGCATTGGGAAAAACCATTTCCAACGAAACTTATGTTTTCGACTTAACCAAAATGCCACACTTATTAGTGGCAGGAGCAACCGGGCAAGGGAAATCCGTTGGTTTAAATGCCATTATTACCTCAATCCTATATAGAAAACATCCGTCACAAGTAAAATTTGTGCTGGTTGATCCAAAAAAGGTGGAACTTACCTTATATTCCAAGCTTGAACGCCATTTTCTGGCTAAACTGCCTGATTCCGAAGATGCCATTATAACTGATACTCAAAAGGTAATAAATACGCTGCAATCTCTGACTATAGAAATGGATAACCGTTACGAGTTGCTTAAACATGCTCAGGTAAGAAATATAAAAGAATACAACGAGCGGTTTATTGCCAGGAAACTTAACCCAATGCATGGTCATCGTTATTTGCCATATATTGTTGTTATTATAGATGAGTTTGCCGATCTGATCATGACTGCGGGCAGGGAAATTGAAACTCCTATTGCACGTTTGGCTCAGCTCGCCCGTGCTATTGGTATCCATTTAATTATAGCCACTCAGCGTCCTACAACCAATATTATAACTGGTGTTATTAAAGCGAACTTCCCGGCACGTATAGCTTTCCGTGTAACTTCAATGATCGACTCCAGAACAATCCTGGATTCTCCTGGTGCCAATCAGTTAATTGGTCGTGGGGACCTATTGTTTGCACCCGGAAGTGATATGATCCGTATCCAATGCGCATTTATTGATATCCCGGAGATTGAAGGTATTACAAATTTTATCGGGTCGCAGCAAGCTTATCCCTCAGCCATGCTCTTACCTGAATTTGTTGGAGAAAATGGAAAATCTGAAGTAACTGATATTGATCTCAACAAAAGGGATGAGCTGTTTGACGATGCTGCACGGCTTGTCGTCCTTCATCAGCAAGGGTCAACATCGTTAATTCAGCGAAAATTCTCCATCGGATACAACCGTGCTGGACGCATTATGGATCAGTTGGAAAAAGCTGGCATTGTTGGACCATTCGAAGGTAGCAAAGCCCGACAGGTTATGTTTGTAGATGAGGTGTCTTTGGAACAGTTTTTGGGTACTCTTTCCAGGAATTGAAACTAAATAAATCCATGATAGTGTTCATATAGGGTTCGTACTATATATAAGGGTCAAAAAGGAGGAAAACGATGAGATTCATATCAACATTAATGATTACTTTAATTTTAGGTACGTTTGCATATTCACAGGACGATGCAAAGTCCAAAGAAATTCTGGCTAAGGTGGCCTCAACTAATAATAGTTATAAAACAATTAAAGTAGAATACAAGCTAACCACCAGTTCGATGCAGAACGGAGAAACGCATACTGAGAATGGCTTGTTATTAATGAAAGGAGATAAGTATCACCTAACCCTTACTAACTCCGACATCACATTTGACGGGAAAAGCATCTATACATATCTCAAAGAGGCAAATGAAATCAATATAACCAAACCTGAGCCGTCCAAAGTAGATAAAGGCGATTTTTTCTTTTCGAACCCAAGAGATATTTTCAAAGGATATAATAAAAACTTTAAATCGACGTTTATTAAAGAAACAAACGTCAATGGTACTATTTGTTATGAACTTGACCTTTACCCAATTGATCTAAAAACCAAATATTTGAGAATAAGAATGCACATAAAGAAATCAACATACCAGATCGCAGATCTAAAATTGTTTTTTAAAGATGGTACACAATACTTCATTGAGTTCTCAAACTTTGTGGTTAATTCTGAACTCTCAGACAAAGAATTTGTTTTTGACGAAAAAAAATATCCGAAGGCAGAAGTCAATGATATGAGATTTTAAAAACGATTTTATTTTATCTTTGGAAACAATTTTTTTATATATTAATATATAGCGTATTCCAATATTTTTTTATATGTTGGCAGTGCAAAAATTGGAAGTAAAATTATTAAATAACAAATTGAATTATAATTTAATATAAAATTACAGCCAGAATATTCTAACAAATAATAATTAAAACACTTTTAAACTTTAGAGTCATGAAAAAAGAGAATGAATTAGCTAAAAGCCTTAACACAGTTTTTTCTGCATTAGTTATTCCCATAGCTTTAGTTGCAGCTATTTTGATTTTTATTTACATTATGGGAAATGACGTGAATTTTCAAGGAAACAATCATCATAATCTCCCATTACCAGGTAATATCCTCGGTACCATTTACAAAGGTGGTATGATCGTTCCTATCCTGATGACCTTGTTAATTACCGTTATAGCCTTTACGTTCGAAAGATTCTTCACCATCAGCCGTGCTTCAGGTAGAGGATCTGTTGTAAGGTTTATTCAAAATATCAGAAGTTTACTTAATCAGCATAAAATTAGCGAAGCAGCTGAATTATGCGATCGTCAGAGAGGTTCCGTTGCTAACGTTATTAAAGCCGGATTAG
>DATBXH010000540.1:0-10383 GCA_036514375.1 Bacteroidales bacterium
CCATCCAGAATAATGTATACTTTTCCTGTAGAAACACTGCTTTGAACGTTTACGGTTTGACCGGGAGCATTGGTTACAGTCTGAGCATCAGCCGAAGCAGATGGGTTAACAATTGCGCTGGTACTGGTAACAGCAACATTATCGATACTTATTTTCGGGCGACTACCGGAAACAGTACCAGAGGAAGTTCCATTGTAAAAATAAAACCGAATGCGGGCTGTTGAGACCCCATTAAATGACGCCGGTAGTGCAACGGATGAAATTGTTCCAGACGTAAGCGTATTATTTACAAAATTCAATACCTGTGCACCGGCAAGTTCAGTGTAACTGCTCCCATCAATACTGGTGTAAACACGCATTGAAGCGTATCTGTTTCCGGTCTGATTGTTTACAGATGCCCAGTTAAAACTCAATGTACCGGCAATCCTGCCTGTAAAATCAAGATATAATTCAATTGCTGATGATGAAGTATTGTCTGTGGAGCCGGTTGATAACAAAATAATTGAACCGGCAGGTCCGTTGGTTCCATCACCTCTTTGAACACCCCCACTATATCCTGAAACAAATGCGGTTGCTGTTGAGGTAGTAATTTTAACACCGTCGGGGATTGTTCCCGACGAATTTATTGCCAATCCTCTCCATTCCGCAGAACTTGTACCTCCAAAACCATCAGGCCAGGCTGTAGTGTTGGTTATATCATCAAAGTTTTCGCTGTAATCTCCCGAAGCCATACTATAATAAGTTTGAGCATAATTCTTTCCGGGTATTAAAAGAGAAAATAGAACAGCCAGAAAATAAAGTTTGTTAAAAAAGTAGAATTTTTTCATAGGATACATTGATTTAAGTATTTGTTTTTAATCCGGCGCTAAATTCAATGTAATTTTTTACTTCGGTATTAAACAGGGCTTATATTATCCTGAAGTTTATATGAAATTCACCCGATTTGAAAAAGGAGCAAATGACTTTTCGAGCAGGTGTTGCCCTACCTGTCAATTAACTCAGTTTAAGTCGCATTGCTGAATGGCTTATACAGGAACTTCGATTTAATATTACTCCCTCCCCGCTAACCGTTTTAATAAAAGTTTAACCTTTTCTTCCGGATTTCTAAACTGACCCGCAGAAAGGTTATTCATACTTTTCGCAAACCAAATTTAAATCTATAATTTATGAAGAGAATCAAAGAAGTATCAAGAGTAATTGTCTTTTTTCTGAGCACATCTCTTTTTTTATTTTCCTGTACAAAAGAAAATAACGTACAGGAAATAAAGGAAACAAGTCAGTTAAAAGCAACCGTTACGGAGAATTTCGAATCAGGTACAAAAACCGCCTATGCTGCTGCATCTGTTACTTTAGCTACAGGTAGCTGGAATTTCAACGATGCACTGATCGGAAATTTATCTACCGACAGAAAAAATGGCTCACAGTCAGCCAGGATCCGAAACACCGGTGCAATCACCATGCTGTTCGACAAAACCACAGGAGCTGGCACTGTAACAGTCAATCATGCTGTCTTTAGCAGCGATGGCTCCAGTACATGGGAATTGTGGATGTCTACCGATGGAGGTTCCGCATGGTCAAAAGTTGGTAATACGGTGAGCACTACCTCCTCCACATTAACAAGCCAGACATTTACAGTAAACCTGTCGGGAAATGTAAGGTTCGACATTCGTAAGATAAGCGGTGGAACCAACCGGATCAATATTGACGATGTTTCCATTACGGACTATAGCAGCGGTTCTGGATCCGGCTCAGGATCAGGATCCGGTTCTGTTCCGGGCGACAATGATAACATGTTGTTGGGTAATCCCAGTAATGCCACTTCAAATATTGTAAATGCCAACAATTATCTGATGGTCAAACCGCAATATTGTCTGTCATACTCCAATTCGAAACTTACGCCAAACTGGACAAGCTGGCACGTTACTTCAACCGATTTGGGAAGCACTGCCCGTCAGGATGATTTCCGCCCGGATACAAGTTTACCATCCGGATGGTATGAAGTAGTAGCTTCGGAATATTCAGGTTCAGGATTCGACCGTGGACACATGTGCCCGTCGGCAGACCGGACTTCCTCTGTTGCCAATAATTCGGCTACTTTTTTAATGTCGAACATGATTCCCCAGGCTCCGAACAACAACCAGGTAACATGGGCTAACCTGGAAAATTATTGCCGTACACTTGTAAATGCCGGAGACGAATTATACATCATTAGTGGCCCGTATGGACAGGGAGGAACAGGCTCCAATGGAAATGCAACAACTGTTGGAAATGGTGTGGTTGTGCCGGCCCAGGTATGGAAAATCATTGTGGTGTTAACCAATGGGAATAACGATCTTAGCCGCATTACAACTTCTACCAGGGTTATTGCTGTGCTGATGCCTAATAATCAAACCGTTTCAAGTCAAACCTGGGGGTATTACAGGACAACTGTAGATCAGATTGAATCGCTGACGGGATATGATTTCCTGTCAAATGTTCCTTCAAGCATCCAAAGCGTGATTGAAGCTAAAGTAGATAACGGCCCTACCCAATAATCTTAACCCAAATTAAGCAACAGGAGCCGATGAAAGAGGCGAACTATTTGCTTTAGTTGGGTTTATCCCGATTTAGAAAATCATCTTGAGGCTTTTGCGAAAGAATTGATTTTCTAAATCGTTCCGCAATTATATTTTTCTATTGCGGAATCCGGGTTTAAGCAAGTTATTTGGAATAATGATATTTTCTGAAAGATAATTTAAACCGGAAACAGAGGGGAAGTTCCCCTCTGTTTTTTGAATCTTATTCTTACAAATACCCCGTATTGTTTTAAAAGTTAGTTTTTATAATTAAAGAAGCTTTGTTTGAATCGGAAAAATCCGATGCTATAATTCCAAACCTACCTGTTGTATTTGTGGTAAAGTACGTTACAACTTTAGGATTGATTGTATTGGAAACTGAAGGGATACTGGGGATACTAAATATTAATGGTTTGTAACCACTGGTAAAATTAATATACAGAACATCCGGGCTCCCTGAGTTAGCCTCGGTAAACAGATTGGTTATAGCGGTCCATTTGGCATTGTTATCAGAAACCACATAATTATCCTGAACCCTGAGTTATACGGAGCCATTATTAATCGTGAAAGTAGTATTATCGGCCCAGTTTGAAGCATCAATTCCTTTTGGGGTTGTAACGGCAGAAAACCTTCTCAGAAGAACAATTTTGCCCCGTACAGAACTTAATACCGGAATATTAGCTCCTAAATACCAGTAACCCGGATTTTTGGCCGTATACGAGTCGAATGTCTGCTCAAATGTTCTTGTATTGCCGGCGGCATTATACTCTTCCTTTACCGACATAATAATGCATTCAGTTGGATTACTATTCAAAAAACTAGTGCAGGCATTCAAAACATCGTCAAAATTAAGATTCTGATAAACAGAACCGTGATGAATAGTAAATGCATCATAGTAATGCCTGCATCTGATATCCAGAAAGCGAACTCCGGCATTTAGCTGATCGCTGATGGTTAGTGTCTGACAAATGGCAGTACCAGAAACCGGTTCATACCTTGCCCCTGCGTCATGGCTTCCCGGAACGGAGAATTGTGACAATGTATAATTACTATTCAGTGCTCCCATCCAATTAGTAAGGGAATAAGTTGCTTTTAAACCGGATGACTGATTATTCCGAAAGGATTGATCATCTGTAATATCCTGTTTTTGACAGGCATTCATAAGGAACATTAATCCGAATAAAAGAGAAAAAGTGACTCTAAAATTTTTCATGTGATTTTGTTTTTGAATTGATAAATAAGGGTATCTATAAGAAAATTAGATTTTTGTTAAACTGCAAAGAATTATTGGTTGTGGTTTTTATTGACAATATCCATAATCTTTAAGAAGATATCCGTATTTTCATAAACACCTCTGAAATTAAGGGAGCACGGCCCATATGCAAATACCGGTACTGCAACACCGGTATGGTCTTCGCTGCTGAATTGACCATCAATTGCTCCAGCTTTATAATCTCCATCAAGGAGAGTTAATCCACCCGTTTCATGATCGGCTGTCACAATGACAAGTGTTTCTCCATTTTCATCAGCATATTTTAAGGTTTCACCAACAACCTTGTCAAAATCGAGCATTTCGCGGGATACATATGATATGTCATTCTTATGTCCGCCATAATCAATCTGAGCACCCTCGACCATCAGAAAAAAACCATCAGGATTTGATTTCAGAAGTGTAATGGCTTTGCCGACCGATTTTAACAGAAAGTTACCTCGGCCATTTGCCATTGATTTTGTGGCTATTTCATCAAGAATTACAGTTTTCCCCTGTGTTATTTCATCGATTTTTGTAAAGTCCGGTTCAATTTGAAAGTTTTTCGCTTTTAACTCTTCAAAAAGATTTTTTCCGTCTTTACGATGATTAAAGGCAGCCTGGTTCCCTCCCATTAATACATCAACAGGACTATTCAAAAAATCGGCAGCAATCTTTTCAGACTGGCTCCGATCAGTCTGGTGGGCATAAAATACGGCAGGTGTGGCATCTGTTATATCTCCTGAGGAAATGATGCCACTTTTCATTCCATACCTTGATATTATTTCGGGTATATTCGATACGGGATGGTCAGTGGTATCTGTGCTGATATACTTGTTCTTTGTTTTTACACCTGTGGCAATAGCCGTGCCGCCAGCTCCAGAATCCGTATTGTATGAGTCAGATGAATACGTTTTTGAAAAACCGATATTCCGGATGTTAAAAATATTAAGCTTACCGTGGTTGCATGTATATCCTGCATACAACTGAGCAAGCCCCATACCGTCGCCGATTAAAAGAATAATATTCTTTACCTTGCTAAAGCTATCATTATTTCTGTAGCTTGGTTGATAGATATTGTATGGTTCCGGATTGGTGTATTCGGATTTATCTCTTTTGTTGAGATACCCGGCAAGATCATAAATATGGTCAGTGTTAATGTAATCAACGCCCAGATTAATTAAAGCTTTCCATGAGTTAATATTATCGGGAGCATCCCAGAAACGTATCTTACATCCTAACTTATGAACAGAATCAATCACATGAATTAGTCTATCATGTTCTTTTCCGGGAATGTTTGCTTTTCCGTTCCAGGTAGTAAAAACCTTCAAATCTTCGCTGAAAAGGGGAACTCTTTTCAGTTGATCTGATGAGTAATGCTGATTCAGCTTTCCATCAAAAAAAATCCATGAAGGATATTTATTGAAATTGAAGGGATTCGGACAATTGCCGGTAATAACTATCCGAACTGCATGTTTGTTGACCTTAGGGTCAAATATTTTCGGATATTTTGCGATCGTTCCCGACAAAAGGCTTAAAGAAGGTTCAGTTGCACCTTTAAGTTCAATTAACAACTGAAGATCTTTGTCCGAATCTTTCCAGGGCTTATACCCATTCTCCCTAAACATTTTAATAATCGGCTGGAGATAAAGCGAATCAAGAGTAAGCTCTGGTTTGATCTCATTTTCCTCATGAGCTACCACAAGACTTCCTTTAACATACCAAACATCGGCTTCAATAGAACCAAAATGATTGTAATAGGCTGTCCGGAAAGGAATATCGTTCAAATAATCGTTATGGGAATGGGCATTATATGTTGTATATTGGGCATTAGCTGGCAATATGGCGAAAACTCCCCATGCAAAAAAAGATATATATTTTTTCACTATATGATAGAATAAAAAATTAAGAAGATTGAATTATAGTTTGATGGAGTTAAGACAATAATAAAGGAAATAAACGAATTAAGGGGATTGAGTTTAAAATCAATCCAGCCTTAATTGTCTTACCAGATTCACATCCTGAAAATATCAGATGCCTTGCCTAATAACCTTCATTCTGCTTTAGTACCTTGCTGGCTTGAATTTCAGCAGGAGGAATAGGCCAAACGTGATTAATAACAGGGTCGAACTTACGGACAGGCCAAACTTCCTGAATAGTATATGGGGAATCCGGGTTGGTTAAATCAGTATGTATTTGACCATGCAAGGGTTGAGCATAAACTTTTTCAGCATCGTGCCAACGAACGAGATCGTAATGACGATCAGCCCATTCTCCGGCTAACTCCACACGCCGTTCATGTTTCAAATCATCCATAGTGGCATTGGTCTTTGGAGGAAGCCCGACTCTTGCTCTTACCTCATTCAAAGGTTCATCTCCATTCTTTCCCTGCATTATAAGTCCTTCGGCTTTGAATAACAGCACTTCAGCATAACGAATAAGAGGCACATTCAGAGTAGTAGTGGGCTCATCACCATTCGGGTTTATTATATTATGGCCAACCGGATCAGAATCCCGGAAAGGATCCATAAACTTATTGAACTGAAACCCTGTCCGGTTATTTGTAGACCAGTATCGCATGGTGTCGCCGAAGTAAACAAATTTATCGCCATATTTTAAGATGGTAACTTCCCGTCTGGGATCATTTGCTTCAAATTCATTATAAAGTTCCAGCGTTGCATGCCAATATCCCCAACCGTTGTATTTACCCCAGCCTTTGTTTTCTAAAAAAACCGATGGAGTGATGGAACCGGCAATATTATTGCTTACAAAGGACCAGATATATTCCTTGCTCCAATTATTAGCAATTTTAAACACGTCGCCATAATTTGCCAACAGGGCATGTTTGCCGGATTCAATCACACTATCGGCATAATCAACAACATGAGCGTAGCTCGACGCATCCCATTCCGCATTATAAAGGTATGCTTTAGCAATATAAGCCCAGCAGGCAGTCTTGTGAGGCCTGCCGTAATCGGCAGTACCCAGTTCATCAAAATAAGGTAACAGACTTGCAGCTTTCTTCCAGTCATTAATACAATAAAGATAGTTTACGCTCACATTTTTGGCGCGTGGAATATCCAATGAATCAATATTCACGGACAATGTTGGTTCTACAATAGGAAGTCCTGCTCTTTGGTCACCATATCTGGAGGCTAGCCACATATAAGCCCATGCACGAAAAAAATAGGCCTGACCCAGCACCGAATTTTTAACATCCTGCGATATATCCATTTGAGGAACGTGTATGATTATATCATTGGCCCTCTTTATGATCTGATACATGGTAGGCCAGTTCAGACTGGTATAACTATTAGAACCGGCATCTACAAAGTTCTTCATGTTAACCGCCTGTGCTTTGTCTCGACCAACAACCATATCATCACAGGCATCGATGTACCACATGAATCCACGACCAACAATATCATCGTTGGTTAAAAAAGAATACAATCCATTTGCAGCCAGTTTGGCATCACTTTCTGTTTTCCAGAAATTATCGGTTGAAGCAGCTCCTGATTGTGTATATTGCAAAAAATCATTCTTGCAGGAAACAACAAACAATAATAAGCTCGCGCAAATAATAGGGAATATTTTGTTTTTCATCTGTACAAATTTTTATAATTAAATTCAGATGAACCCTGAGGGCTCACCGTTAAAATAGAATATGCTAGGTTTTATTCGGAAAAATCCTGAAAATCCTAAAAGTCAAGGTTTAACCCAAAACTAAAAACACGGGAAATTGGGTAAGTTCCAACATCCAACCCCCAATTTGCGACTTCAGGATCCATGCCTTTATATTTTGTAAAAGTCAACAGGTTTTCTCCACTGGCATAAACGCGCAGATGGACATTCGAAAGACTGATCTTTTTAAGAAAAGACTGAGGAACATTAACTCCTAATGTTACATTCTTCAATCGGATATAAGAACCATCCTCCAGGAACCAATCGGAATTGGTTTGAAAATTCTTATTAGGATCTGTTGCCGATATTATGGGAATATTTGAACCTTGATTACTGGTGGACCATGCCCCCAGGATGTCGGCAGACATATTATACCCTTGTTCGGAAGCAGTAAGTGTAGTACTCTTAAAAGCATTAAAAATTTTTGCACCATTGATTCCCTGGAACAGGAATGAAAGGTCGAAAATTTTATAATCCATATGTGCCTGAATACCATAAGTAAACTTAGGAGTATTGCTTCCCATAAATACCCTGTCGTTATCGTTGATAATACCATCGCCGTTATTATCAACAAATTTTAAGTCACCGGCTTTAGCATTTGGTTGGATACGGTTTCCGTTTTTATCAACATAACCGATCGCTTCCTGATCGGTTTTAAAAATGCCGTCTGTTTTAATCAGATAAAAAGAATGCCAGGGTTGCCCAACAGCGGAAACAAAAGGAGTAAGTACACCACGGAAGTTCACATCGTTGTAATAGTAAATATCTCTTGATCCCAGATCCATAACTTCATTATGCAATGTGGCAAAATTTACCCCTATCTTATAACTGAAGTCCTTTAATTTACCATTATAATTAACTGAAAATTCAAATCCTCTGTTTCTTACTTTGCCAATATTACCCCAGGGGTAATTGTCGCCTATCCCTGCTGTTGAAGGAGTTGGAATCCGGTCAATCAGATTTTTGGTATACTTTATATAATAATCAGCGATAATATTTATCTTACCTCCAAACATATCCATATCCAGGCCGAAGTCAGTTTGCTCTGATGTCTCCCACGTTAAAGAGAGATTAGGGATACCGCTAACACCCAAACCATTTGAAATAGTGGCAGGGGCCCCCAGAACAGTTTGATTGGCTGAACTAAGCAATACATTGTAGGAATAGGAAGGAACACTATTCACATCACCTATCTGGCCCCAGCTTCCGCGGAGTTTAAACAAACTAACAAATCCCTTTGAAAAAAAGGATTCCGAAGAAACTTTCCATGCACCGGAAACTGCGGGAAATGTTCCACTGTTATTGTCTTTATAAAGCTTTGATGTTGCGTCGTGCCGTAAGCTTGCTGTAAAAAAGTATCTGTCGGCATAAATATAGGAGAATCTTGAGAACCAGGAATCGAAGGCTTCTTCGATTGGACCGTTTTCCCAAGGCTTTGTTGTCGACCAATCGGTGCTGTTAATAAGATTTCTGGCCCAACTTGCTTCGTTATCAAAACCATATGCTGTTAATCCGAAACCAAGACTTTTTTTATACTGAGCGCTATAGCCCGCTATTAAATTGACGTTATGGCTTCCAAACGTTCTGGCGTAGGTTGCAGTATTTTCCCAGAGCCAATGATAACCTGATGTGACATCTAAGGTGCGGCTGTTTTGATCATTGGGCTTTCCTGGTTCAGGCCTCTTTGGATTAAAGTCCTCATACAAATTTTGATAGCCACCAAGAGTAAAAGCCGATTTAAAGGTTAAGCCCTGGAATAATCTAATATCCAATGCAGAAGTAGAATGCACCCATGTATTAGGATTGTACACATCTTTGCGTAACAGGGTGGCCACTGGGTTTACAATGTCACCATAGGATCCGGCATTTTGAATCATATCGGTTGGCACTACTCCTCCAAAATTGCCATTGGCGTCGTACACGGTTGCTGACGGAGGCATGTAAATAGCACTTATAATAACCCCCGTGTAACCGCTGTAAGTATCTGCTGAGTATCCCCTGGATGTACCGACCTGTAACCATTGCGAAAAGTGAATATTTTTAGATAGATTAAAATCAATATTAATTTTGCCTCCAAAACCTTTTTTATAAGTATTGAGCAGAACACCTTGAGTATTATTCATCTCAAATGATGCGAAGGCTTTTATAGCGTCAGTACCACCTGTCACAGAAAATGCGTAATGATCGGTTTTCCCTGTCCGAAAAATCTCATCGATCCAATTGGTACGAGTAACTGCCCCCCATTGGTTTTGCGCCGGATCAAAAACCGGATTACGCGATACACCGGCATTATCAGCTGCCAAATTTTTCACATTGTCAAACTGCAGAGCATTAAGAGCCTTGGGTAAACGCCATGGATTCTGAAAACCACTGTACATATTAGCCTCGAATTTCGGTTTTCCGGTCCTCCCTTTTTTGGTAGTTACCATAATTACACCTCCCGAACCAACGCTGGCCCCGTATATAGCAGCAGAGGCAGCATCTTTCAGAACGGTTACACTTTCAATATCTTCAGTATTTACCGGCGCACCCGGCACTCCATCTACCACCCACAATGGAGCATCATCAGGGTTTCCCAATCCACGTATGACAATTGACGGTGTTGCACCAGGATCGCCTCCATTATAATGAACATCCACTCCGGCAATAGTTCCCTGCAGCATTTGGTTAATATCAGCTGGCTGACTCTTCATTTCTCCAATGTAATCCAATGAGGAAACAGCAGTTGAAAGATCCTTTTTCCTTATCTCCCCATAACCAATTACTACTACATCATTCAACTTTTTAATATCAGGGGCCAAAGACACATCTATCGTGTTCTGATTCCCAACTGTTCGTTCTTCGGTAAGAAAACCAACGAACGAGAAAATCAGCACAGCTTCTTCATTTGGTACACTA
>DATBXH010000541.1:0-7200 GCA_036514375.1 Bacteroidales bacterium
GTTTGATCCGCTCAGGTTCGTGCTCCATAATATCGAGTGCGGCAAGTACGCTGGCTGCTGAAGCAGGAGTCATACTGGCACTGAATATCAAGGAACGTGAATTATGTTTCAGGTAATTGATGGTTTCCTTGTCAGCTGCTATAAAACCGCCAAGTGAGGCGAGCGATTTGGAGAATGTTCCCATAATCAGGTCAACTTTATCGGTGAGGCCGAAGTGGGAAGCTGTTCCCGAGCCATTTTCACCGATTACACCTAGTGAGTGTGCATCATCAACCATAATGGAAGCATTGTATTTTTCAGCCAGTTTTACAACTTCAGGAAGATTGATAATATCACCTTCCATGGAGAAAATACCATCCACAACAATCAGTTTAACCCTGTCAGGATCGCAAACTTTGAGTTTGCTTTCCAGCGAATCCATATCGTTATGCGAGAACTTCAGCACCTTCGAGAAAGAAAGACGGCTGCCTTCAATGATGGAAGCATGGTCCAATTCGTCGAGGAGCAAATAATCATTCCTGTCAGTTAAAGCCGACACAACGCCCAGATTTACCTGGAAACCTGTGCTATAACAAATAGCACCATCTTTCTTAACGTATTTGGCAAGTCTGTCTTCAAGTTCAAGATGGATATCCAGCGTTCCATTAAGGAATCGTGATCCGGCACAGCCAGTACCATATTTCTCGATAGCCTTAATAGCAGCTTCTTTAACTTTAGGATGATTGGTCAGCCCCAGGTAACTGTTTGATCCGAACATTAATACTTTCTTTCCGTCCATGATCACTTCGGTGTGCTGGTCCGATTCGATTGCTCTGAAATAGGGATAAATACCCGCCGCCATAACCTTCTGCGGCGCATCATACTGAGCAAGTTTTGCTTGGAGTAATCTCATATTCTAATCAGGTATATTTCTTATTTCTTAAAATTATAAAAACCTGCCAAAAATAAGAAAAAATTATTCTACCACTAATTTATTTTATTCACCGTCGGATACTTTTTTGGAAATTAACCTTTTTTTCTAAATTCGTGCCAGGCAAATTCGTAATGAAGTTGCATGTAAAATGTTGGTAAATAGGGATAATACTTAAGACTACTGCATGGAGAAGATTTCCTGGGGAATCATTGGTTGCGGCGATGTAACTGAAATGAAAAGCGGTCTTGCTTTTAATAAAATTGCTGGTTCGCAGTTAATTGCCGTGATGCGCCGTGATGCAGAAAAAGCGAAAGATTACGCTGCGCGACACGGTGTCCCCAAATGGTATGCGGATGTCAACCAGCTAATTAACGATCCTGAAGTAAATGCTGTTTATGTAGCTACCCCTCCTCAATCCCATGCCGAATATGCCATAAAGGCCATGCAGGCGGGTAAACCTGTGTATGTTGAAAAACCTATGGCCGCCGGATATTCCGATTGTATTTTAATGAACAAAGTGGCTGCCGAAACAAAGGTTCCTTTGTTTGTAGCTTATTATCGCCGTAGTTTACCTTATTTTATACAAATAAAAAATTTATTGACTGCGCAATCGATTGGCCAAATCCTGGGGGCTAGCATAAGGCTTTATATTTCACCCCGTAAGACAGACCTTGATCCTTCCAATTTACCCTGGCGTGTGAATCCCGAAATTGCCGGAGGCGGATATTTTTACGACATGGCTTGTCACACGTTGGATATATTGGATTACATGTTTGGTCCTATTGCCGAAGTTTCTGGCGTACTTGCCAACAGAGGAGGACTTTATGCAGCTGAAGATGTCGTTGCAGCTTCCTTAAAGTTTGAGAATGGAGTCCCGGCATCCGGCTTATGGTGTTTTACAGCAGCTGAAGAGAATAAATTTGATCAGGTTGAGATTTTGGGATCGAATGGGAGAATAATATTTTCTACATTTGACTTTTCGCCCATTATTTTGGAAAACAAAGCTGGCAGGAAAGAATTTCTTCCGGCAAATCCTTTACATATACAGCAATGTATGATTGAGGAAGTTGTGAAGGAACTCAGGGGAGATGGTGTTTCACCATCGAACGGGATATCGGCGGCGAGAACCAATCATGTGATGGACATTATTTTAGATAAATTGAGACATAACCAGGAAACATGTTCGCGTAATTAAATCAAAGATCATGAAAGTAGTAGCTGATAATAAAATTCCGTTTTTGCAGGGAGTGCTCGAACCTTTTGCCGATGTTGTTTATTTGCCGGGAAGTGAAATCGCGCGCGAACATCTGATGGATGCGGATGCGCTCATTACCCGTACCCGTACCAAATGTAACGAAAAGTTGCTTTCCGGTACAAAAGTAAAATTCATTGCCACGGCCACCATCGGATTCGACCATATCGACACGGATTGGTGTGAGAAAAACGGAATCTTCTGGACCAATGCCGCAGGCTGTAACTCTGGCTCAGTTTATCAGTACATTGCTTCCGTATTGGTGGCGTTGTCGAAGAAGCAAGGGTTTAACTTTGCTGACAGGTCCCTCGGTATCATTGGTGTTGGTAATGTTGGCCGTAAAATTGTAAAGCTGGGAGAATGGCTTGGTATGCGAGTATTGCTGAACGATTCGCCTCGTCAGCGTAAGGAGGGCCCCTGCAGCTATATATCTCTGGATGGAATCATCCGCGAATGTGATATTATTACGTGCCACGTACCCTTAAATATGGAAGGAACGGATAAGACCTACCATATGATAGATGAAAAAATACTCAGGAAATTGCACCCGGAAACGATATTAATTAATAGCTCGCGTGGCGAAGTGGTGGACAACCAGGCATTGAAGTCCATATTAAAAGAGAAGAAAATCGCAGGCGCCGTTCTTGATGTCTGGGAAAACGAACCGAATATTGATAAGGAACTGGTTGATCTGCTCGACATAGTTTCTCCGCATATTGCCGGTTATTCGGCAGATGGAAAGGCAAATGGGACTTCCATGAGTGTACAGGCCTTAAGTAAGTTTTTTAAACTGCCTTTAACCCGCTGGTTTGCCGAGGACATCCCTATACCTGAAAATAATAGGCTGACGATTGACTGCAAAGGAAAATCCGTTCAGGAGGTGCTTTCCGAAGCAATCATGTTTACTTATAAGGTGGAAGAAGATGATGCCAGACTTCGGTCATCATTGGAGACATTTGAGAAGCAGCGTGGTAATTACCCATTGCGTCGCGAATTCCATGCGTACGAAATAATTTTGCAAAATCCACATTCCGATATCCAGAAAAGATTGAACGGATTGGGATTTAGAATATAGCGTGTAGTGCATAGAGCTAAGTGCTTAGAGAGAGACTAATAAACGTCAGGTACTAAGCACCAAAAACTAAGCACAAAGCACTAAATAAAAACGAATAACTATTTATTATTAAACATCATTTTATGAAAGAAGTTTCAGACATTGGATTAGTTGGGCTTGCTGTTATGGGCGAGAACCTTGTGCTAAACATGGAAAGTAAAGGATTCCATGTTAGCGTTTACAACCGTACAGTCGATAAGGTTGAGCATTTTATTAACGGACGTGGCAAAGGAAAGAAATTTTTTGGCGCTAACAATCTTCAGGAATTCGCTGCATCATTAAAACGTCCCCGCAAGGTGATGTTGATGGTGAAGGCAGGTAAGCCTGTAGATGAAATCATCGATCAATTGATCCCGGTGCTCGAACCTGGAGATATTATTATTGACGGAGGTAATTCGCATTTCCCCGACACCAATCGCCGTACTCAGTATGTGGAAAGCAAAGGCTTATTATATATTGGTACCGGAGTTTCCGGTGGTGAGGAAGGTGCTTTGTTAGGCCCTTCTATCATGCCTGGCGGATCAGTAAAGGCATGGCCTGCTGTAAAACCTATTTTCCAGGCTATTGCTGCCAAGGTTGAAGACGGCTCACCTTGCTGCGACTGGGTTGGTGAAAACGGTGCAGGTCACTTTGTGAAGATGGTTCACAATGGTATCGAATATGGAGATATGCAGCTCATCTGCGAAGCTTACCAGGTGATGAAAGACGTTCTTGGCATGACTCCGGACGAAATGCACGAAGTGTTTAAAGAATGGAACAAAGGTGATCTCGATAGCTACCTCATTGAAATTACCCGCGACATCCTTGCATTTAAGGACGCTGACGGCAAGCCGTTGGTGGATAAAATCCTGGATACTGCCGGACAAAAAGGCACAGGTAAATGGACAGGTGTTGCCGCTCTCGACCTGGGTATACCTTTAACACTGATCGGCGAAGCTGTGTTTTCCCGTTGTTTATCTGCCGTAAAGGATGAGCGTGTGGCTGCTTCGAAAGTGCTTTCGGGTCCGGCAGTAAAATTTACCGGAGACAAGAAAGCTTTTATCAACGACATTAAGGATGCCTTATATGCTTCCAAAATTATTTCGTATGCACAGGGTTATCAGCTGATGCGTGCTGCAGCACAGGAATATGGCTGGAAACTTAATAACGGTGGCATCGCACTGATGTGGCGTGGCGGATGTATTATTCGTTCCGCATTCCTCGGTAAGATTAAGGATGCTTTTGATAAGAATCCAAATCTCTCGAACCTGTTACTCGATCCGTTCTTCAAGGAAAAAATGGATGCAACCCAGGCAGGTTGGAGAAGAGTAGTAGCAACTGCAGTTACCAATGGTATTCCGGTTCCTGCTATTTGTACCGCTCTGAACTATTACGACGGTTACCGTGCGGAACGTTTGCCGGCTAATCTTCTCCAGGCTCAACGCGACTATTTCGGCGCTCACACTTACGAACGTCTGGATAAACCTCGTGGCGAATTCTTCCACACCAACTGGACAGGAAGAGGAGGCGATACGGCTTCTACAACATATACCGTTTAAGTTGTTTTCATACTTAAGATCAGGGCGGAACTCGAAAGGGTTCCGCCCTTCTTATTTTAAACTCGCAATGAAGTAATGAAGACAGGGCATCCGCATTTAAAATTCGTTATTAAAACGGAACTGAGTCAAAGTCACGAACGGTGAAACCCTCAACGAAGTTAATTCACAAATTAAATTCATTCGTGTCTTGCTTATATTGGGGCATATGTTACTTATTGCATTTTCCTGTACAATTGCATTGAGCCGCGTAGCGGCGACCTCTTTGTAGAAACTGAAAGATAGAATAACCTCTAAGCCGCATCGCGGTGACCTATTATTCTTCAATTGGATGTTTCTTGAGTTAATAAAATTTTAGAGGTCACCGCGATGCGGCTTGCTTCAACTACCGAATGCAAATTGCTACAAATAGGTCGCTGCGATGCAGCTCTTGGAAAAAAGACAAATCATGAGCGGCAAAGCCTACGAAAAAATTAATTCACGAATAAAATTCATTCGTGGCTTAAAGATTCTTAAATGCGTTTGTCTTGACGATAGAGATACACCATAAGGTTGTCTCCAAATAATTTCCTACCTTGGATGTCTCTAATCCAAAAACATTACAGCTATGAATATGAGTCTTTTATTGAGGAGATGTGTTTCAAAACAATTGGTCATCTCCGGTTTTCTATTATGTTGGGCGATTTTACAACCAGTTTCTGCAAATGTAATGTTGCCCAGAATTTTTACAAGCAATATGGTATTGCAGCGCGATGTTAAAGTCCCTGTTTGGGGATGGGCAGACAAAAAAGAGAAGGTGACCGTTACGTTTGCAGGAAAGAAATACTCAGCTTCCCCTGATGCGGAAGGGAAATGGATCGTATATCTTGCTCCCCTTCCTGCAGGAGGTCCCTATGAAATGATAATTAAAGGTAAGAACGAGATAAGCCTTAAGAATATTCTCATGGGAGAGGTTTGGCTTTGTTCGGGCCAGTCGAATATGGAAATGCCACTGGAAGGTTGGGGAAAAATTAACGATTATAAGAAAGAAATAGCTGATGCCAATTATCCCAACATCAGGTTATTTACAGTCCCCAGGAAAATTGGCGACAAACCTGTGAAAGAAATGGAAGGTGGCAGTTGGGAAATTTGCTCGCCGGCCACCATCCCTAACTTTTCTGCTACTGCGTATTTCTTTGGCAGGAATCTTTTAATGAACTTAAATGTACCCATTGGTCTGATAAATTCCTCATGGGGAGGCACTGTGGCCGAAACATGGGTTAGTGCCGGAGCCATCAATACCATGGATGATTTTAAAGGACCGCTTCAGGAACTCGGAAAAATGGATTGGACCCAATTGAGGTCTGCCTTAAGTTTGAAAGCCAAGCAATGGGATGAAAATATTGAGAATAATGATATTGGGCTGAATCAGCACTGGGAGAATCCGGATTTAAACGATAATGACTGGCAGTCGATGGTGCTCCCTCAATTATGGGAGAGTGCAGGTTTGCCGGATTATGACGGTGTGGTTTGGTTTCGGCACGACATTATACTTGATGAAAAAGAAGCTGCAGCAGGCATCACCATCAATCTTGGAATGATTGATGACAGTGATGTTTCGTTTGTAGACGGCAAAAAGGTGGGGAGTACCATCGATCGTTACAACGAAACACGTACCTATAAAGTCGATGCTACGTTGCTTCACCCCGGTAAAAATGTAATTGCGGTCCGTGTAATTGATACCGGCGGCGGAGGAGGTATCTGGGGCAACCCGCAGGATCTGTTTTATACGTCAAGTGCAGGTACTCATACGCTGGCCGGGACTTGGAAATATAAGCCGTCGGTTAAAACCGCTCCGAAACCTGATATGAATGTTGGTCCAAATTCATATCCTACCTTATTATATAATGGTATGATCTATCCGTTGCTTCCTTTGGCAATTCGTGGTGCTATCTGGTATCAGGGCGAATCCAATACATCCCGTGCTTATCAATATAGAACGCTGTTCCCTTTATTAATAAGCGATTGGCGTGCTCAATTCAATAATCCGCAGATGCCGTTCCTGTTTGTTCAACTGGCCAATTACCAACCGGCTAAGGCTCAACCCTCGGAAAGTGACTGGGCCGAACTTCGCGAAGCACAGCTTAAGACATTATCCGTGCCTAACACCGGTATGGCAGTCATCATTGATATTGGCGATGCCAACGATATTCATCCCAAGGATAAACAGGATGTTGGTTACCGTCTTTCGTTACCAGCCTTAAAAATGGTGTATGGCAAGGACATGGTGTACTCGGGACCAATTTATAAATCCATGTCCATCGATGGAAATAAAATACGCATTACATTCGATCATGTGGGTTCAGGACTTGTCGCCAAAGATAAATACGGATATTTGAAGGGCTTT
>DATBXH010000542.1:0-5193 GCA_036514375.1 Bacteroidales bacterium
CCATGTTTCACCTCATTACGCATGCCTTTTTTAAGGCGCTTTTGTTTCTCGCTGCAGGAAGTGTAATTCATGCTTTGGGTGGCGAACAGGATATTCGTAAAATGGGAGGTTTGAGAAAAGCTCTTCCGGTAACCTGGCTGGTTTTTCTTGCCGGTACAATTGCTATTTCCGGCATTCCGCCATTTTCAGGATTCTTTTCCAAAGATGAAATTCTCCTGCATGCTTTTGAGAAGAACAAAATTATTTGGACATTAGGGATTTTAGGTTCGTTGATGACCGCTTTTTATATGTTCCGTTTGCTTTATCTTACATTCTCCGGTTCGTTCAGAGGAACTGAAGAACAGAAACATCATATTCACGAGTCTCCTAAAGTAATGACAATACCACTTACGATCCTCGCTATCCTCTCTGTGGTTGGTGGTATAATTAACATTCCTTCTGTTTTTGGAGGAGAAGCTTCACTGCAATCGTTTCTCGCACCTTTATTTACAAATATGAGCAAGGAAGTGGTTCCGGAAGGAGTATCGCACGGCATGGAATTGTTGCTGATGATTATAGCCGCAATTGGAGCTATTGTCATGATTGTTTTTGCCTGGTATAGGTTTGTGAAAGCATCGGTTGTTCCTGCGGAAGACGTGGTTAAACGTCGCGCACTGCCTAATTTATTATACCGGAAATACTATGTTGATGAACTATATCGCATGATTATCGAGAAGCCTGTATTGTTTCTTTCCTCTCTTTTTCATGTTATTGACGTCTATGTAATTGATCAGATAGTAAATGGGGTAGGCAAGATAACAGTTTGGGTAGGCGGGAAGGCCCGTTTACTTCAGACAGGAACCATCGGATTTTATCTGGTTGCTATGGTATTGAGTATAATTGCTTTTTTAGTATTGGGTTTGATGATTTAAAAATGATAAAATGTTGACCATCTCGCTGATTTTATTCCCGCTTCTGGCATCGCTTATCCTTTTTCTTTGGAAGAACAGAAAAGGGTATCAACAATTTGCATTGATAGCTTCACTTGCTGAACTGATCCTTGGCTTGATAGCTATCGTTAATTTTGACAAATCGTTGCACCTGAATTATGACATTAATATCCCCTGGATTAAATCGATGGGGATTAATCTGTATGTTGGCATGGATGGCCTAAGCCTTTTGTTGGTTGCACTAACCGTCATTCTTGTTCCGTTTATTCTGCTCAGTACTTTTCATAAGGAAGGCAAATATTCTTCTACATTCTTCGCTCTGATATTAATGATGGAAGCGGCCCTGGTAGGCGTTTTTACCAGTTTAGACGGATTGCTTTTTTATATTTTCTGGGAATTGACTTTAATACCAATATATTTTATCTGCGGACTATGGGGTGGCGAAAACAGAATAAAGATTACACTCAAGTTTTTTATTTATACCATGCTCGGGAGCTTGCTTATGCTGGCTGGTTTAATTTATCTCTATAGTAAAACACCTTTGCCACATCAATTTGGTTTAGGAAGCCTCCTTAATGCACGTCTTTCAGAAACAGAACAGATGTATGTGTTTTGGGCTTTCTTTGTTGGTTTTGCAGTTAAGATCCCTGTGTTTCCCTTTCATAGCTGGCAACCGGATACATATACCGTGGCACCAGCTCAGGGTAGCATGCTTCTCGCAGGGATTATGCTTAAAATGGGTATTTACGGATTAATTAGATTTTTAATGCCAATCTGCGGAGATGTTATGCCGCAGCTCGCCCCGGTGGCTATCATCCTTGGTATTATTGGATTATTATACGGTTCGGTAATTGCTATAAAACAGCCTGAAATTAAACGATTGATTGCTTATTCATCCATGGCTCACGTCGGCCTGATGGCAGCGGCGGTGCTTGTGTTTCAACGGGATGCTTTGCAAGGTTCTATTTATCAGATGTTATCACATGGTTTTAATATTGTGGCTTTATTTTTTGTGGCCGATATTATTCAGCGCAGAACACAAACTACCCAGATTAGCGAACTTGGAGGAATAGCTAAAGTTGCACCACGTTTTGCCATCTTTTTTATGATTGTTATGCTTGGTTCAGTTGCTCTGCCGCTTACCAACGGTTTTATTGGCGAGTTTCTGATGCTTGTTGGTATTGCCAAATGTACCTTCTGGGGAAGTGGTATTGTGCTTAGCGGGATTGCCGGAATTAGTATCATTCTTGGAGCGGTTTATATGTTTTGGCTTTATCAGCGAACGATGTATGGTGTGCCTAAGAGCACTACGGCAAATTTTTCCGATTTAAACATGACTGAAATGCTGATAGCAGTTCCAATGGTTATCATAATTATTGGCATGGGAGTTTATCCGAAACCTGTTTTGGAAATTGTCAAACCATTAGTTGAATCTACTTTTAAGTTTATAATATTTTCGAATTGAAAGCATGAATACACTTATTGCTTTATCTGTCCTTGCTGTGCTGACTCTGTTTTTAGGAATTTTTGACCTGAAAAAATGGCTGTTGCCGGTAATTGTCCTTGGTTTACTGGTTTCGTTAGGTTTGAATTTTGCAGATTGGGGTCAGGTGAAGCATTATTACAGCAACAATTTTTTTACAGACAATTTTTCCGTGGCTTTCGGGGGGGTGGTGATCCTTTCTACCCTCGTTGTTTTTTTAATGTCTGTACAATATTATAAGAACGAAAACCGGAGCCTGGAAGGAATTTACTCTATCATCCTGTTTTCATTGGCAGGTGGATTAATTATGATTTCCTCCGCTAACCTGGTGACATTCTTTATTGGTTTGGAAATTTTCTCCATATCGTTATACCTGTTGGCTGGAAGTCATAAGTCGTCGCATTTTTCAACCGAAGCAGCTATGAAATATTTCCTGATGGGTTCATTCGCCTCGGCGTTTTTGTTATTTGGGATTGCCTTGCTTTATGGAGCAACAGGATCGCTGTATAATACAGATATTGCAAATTATATTAATGCACATGCTGATAATTTGCCGACGCTTTTAAAAGCAGGAGTTATATTGGTTGCAATTGGTATGGCTTTTAAAGTGGCTGCTGCCCCTTTTCATTTTTGGGCTCCCGATGTTTATCATGGTTCACCAACCCTGATAACAGCTTATATGATTACAACTGTCAAAGTTGCAGGTTTTGCTGCGTTTTTAAGGTTGACCCAGACTTGCTTTGGAAAAGATTCTTTGCTATGGGCTCAATCGCTGGCTGCCATTGCAGCTATCTCAATCATTGTAGGTAATTTAGGCGGGTTAATGCAGCCTCGCATCAAACGGATGCTGGCATATTCGAGCATCTCTCACACAGGGTATATTCTGGTGGCACTGGTAGCATTACAAACTTCTACAACAGCAATTTTTCTTTATTATTCAGTGGCGTATATTGTTTCCAACCTGGCAGCATTCCTTGTGGTAATCATGATGAAACAAACACTTGGCAACACAGGTTTCGAATCATTTAATGGTTTGTCAAAGACCAATCCTTTGATCGCGTTTTCGATGGCCATTGCTATGCTTGCTTTAACGGGGATCCCTCCTTTGGCTGGATTTATGGGAAAATATTTAGTATTCGCCTCTGCCATGCAGCAGGGATACAGTTGGTTAGTTATTATTGCTGTTTTAGGTTCGGTTGTTAGCATTTTTTATTATTTCAGACCCATTATTAATATGTATCTGAAACAACCAGAGAATAACGAAAAAATTGTGGCATCCAAACTTTCAATTGCTATTCTTGTAGTCTTGACATTACTTTCATTTGCTGTTGGATTTATACCTGGAATAATTGTCAATTTGAGTTTCTAAGCCCGGCTAACAGCAGGTAAATATTCATCAATTCTTAACGTAAAATCAGCAATTTTTTTAGACTTTTGCTGTTAACCAGTGTAATTAATGCATTATGATCGAGATGTCGGTTAAGCCTTTGAAACTGATTTTAATATTTGTCTTTTCGGTTTGTTCTCTCTATTTTGCCAGGGCTCAATATCCTTCTGATTCAGCCAAGATTTCATTATTAACCCTTTCTCCTGGTTCCGAAACTTACGCCGCCTTTGGACACAGTGCACTCCGGGTTTCTGATCCACGTCGGGGAATTGATTTTGTTTACAATTACGGGACCTTCGATTTTTCGACATCAAATTTCTATTTTAAGTTTGCCTTTGGTCGTTTAATGTACTTCCTCTCCATTTCGGATTATCGGGATTTTTACCTCGCGTACAAGATGTGGGGCCAGGCGATGTGGGAACAAAAACTGAATCTTACAAACAAGGAAAAGTGGCAGTTAATATCGAATCTTCAAACGAATTATCAGGAAGAAAACCGGTATTACCGCTATGGTTTTTTCAGGGATAATTGTTCCACCCGGATTCGCGATATCATTGAAAAATCTGTAGATGGGAAGATTAGTTATGATGAGTCCTATATCAAAAAGCCGGAGAGTTTTCGAAATTTGTTTTCTGCATATCTTGAGAATGATCCATGGGTTCTTTTCGGAATTAATCTTTTGTTGGGCAAGGGAACCGATAGCATTGCCGGAATTAAAGATTATATGTTTTTGCCGGCAAACCTGATGAATCTTACCGCCTCAGCTAAGGTAACAGCCAATGGGACTACCCGTAATCTTTCGCAGCCTCCGGCTGAGCTTTATCCAACGACTTTGGTTTTTAACAAGGCGAATCCGCTAACATCTCCAACCGTTGTTTTCTGGACTTTGTTTGTTGTGGTCCTGATTTTTACCTACCTGGGATCCAAAAAAGATAAATATTTTATATGTTTTGATGTGCTGATCCTTTTGTCTGCAGGATTGCTTGGGTTGTTGCTGCTGGTACTTATGATTGGAACCTTACACAGTGAGCTGTTAAGTAATTATAACATTATTTGGGCTAATCCTGTGACCTTAATTTTTGCCATAGGATTGCTGTTTAAGAATAAACCTCAGTGGTTTATTTACCTGATGAGGGCATATGTGATCTTATTAATTATTTTTATTCCGGTTTCTTTTTTTATGACACAACATTTTTCTTCTGCTATATATCCTATTATGGCATTACTTTTGTTGAGGGTATCCAAACTTCTTTATGCCTGGAAGTAAAGTATTAATCTGTGATTTTTATAACTCTGTCAAATACGTCCAAAACCGCCGATAATTCCCTTTGGTATGTAGTTTTTTTGACTAATTTCGAATCCTCAATAAAAATGATTTATGGCTAAAGTTCTTG
>DATBXH010000543.1:0-2628 GCA_036514375.1 Bacteroidales bacterium
TCAATCTCGTCCATTTGACCTCCTGTGTCGGGATCGAAAACTCTTATAAATACTGAGCCTTTGTAATTTTCGGGAACAAAAAAGAAGAATATTTGTGGATACAGATCATCTCCCCACGATTTTTCTGCCTTTGGTCCAAAGGTCATCAATTGAGGAATGTTTTCTACTTCAGCGGGAACCGGTTGAGCTAGCAATATCCCTGAACTACAAACCAGTAAAATCAATAATAAACTCCGCTTAGCCATGTGATGGATTATAAATGACAAATCGAATTTAACGATATTTTTAATTTCAAGAGTAGTCATTGCACTTATAACATTTGTAAATTGTTATATTCACTGATTAACAGGTAAATGAAAATATGCGCTGGTTCCTTTGTCCAGCATACTTGAAATGCCAACTTTACCATGATGTAATGTGATAATTTTTTTTACAATCGCCAGCCCGAGACCTGTGCTTGGTTCTCCGGAGGTTGGTTTTGCACTGGTTTTTTGAAAAGGATTGAACAGGTTTATGACTTCGTCTTCAGGGATACCAACGCCATTATCTATTATTTCAGTAACTACCGAGGAATTAACCTGGCTTATCCTTACTTTCACCATACTTTCTTCATATGAGTATTTTATAGCATTTGAGATCAGATTGTTAAATACCTCTTCAAGATAAATGGGGTCAAAATTGAAAGTAAGTTTCTCAATATCCGTTTCCAGTCCGATCTTTATTCTCTTTTTATCAGCAACAAGCTGGTTGAGATGTATGCAGTTTTTTGCAAATTCAATGTATTCAACCGGCTGAAGATTAATGTTGACAGTTCCGGCTTCGATTCGCGTAACATCCAGGAGATCGTTCAAAAGATGCAGCGAATTTTTGCTTCCCTGGTTGATAAGCTTTAATAACCGTTGTGTATCTTCCTGAGAATAATCTTTACTACTTAGAAGTAATTCGGAGAATGACACCATGGCAGCTATTGGGTTTCGAAGATCATGGGCAGCAACTCCAAGTATTTTATTTTTTTCGTCGTTTAGATTTTGCAGCTTTTTATTACTTTCAATCAGTTTAAGACGTTCTTTTTTAAGAGAATATATCAGAATTGAGATAATGAAATAAATGACAAACCGGGCGAAAGCCTCCCAAACCGGGAAAAAGAAGTTGGAATACGTATGGTCGGCATAGTAATCGGCTACAAGCCAAACTACAGCTGATAATAATGAGTTTATTATCAATTGCAGCTGATTAACGTTTTTATATAAAGCAAGAACGGCGATAGGAATCAGGTAGAAAAGAGAGAGCGTAAACTCATACCCGGTGAGCCAATCCAAAATACCAATCAGAATAATGATGACAGCAAAAATGAATGAAATAATGAGCTTTCCGGTATTCGTATTGCTTATCATGTGAAAATTATAATAATTGGCGGATTAAATTTAGCGAATTTATGAAAATGTTTCGCATAGGCAATGTTGAAACTTGTTATGTGGCATGTTATTGAGAATTCAATATTCATTCAGCAAATGTTAGCATACTATTTGGAAGGAAATACGATCAGGACAGAAATCGAAACGATAAAGGTCAGGCTACATTTTTGGAACAGTAAACCAGCCAATAGTTGATTTACTTTAAAGCTATGGTGAACACGAAAAAAGAAACAGATCCGAAAAAAGGCATCCCCTATTTTCGGATAGAAGTTCGGAGCGTCGATATCGATGCTCGGAGCAAAAGCATCGACGCTCCGAGTAACGATATCGTTGTAAAAAGCATCGACATCGTTGCTCCGAGTAAAAGTATCGATGCTCCGAGCGTCGATATCGTAACAAAAAGCATCGACATCGTTACTCCGAGCAAAAGCATCGATGCTCCGAGCGTCGATATCGTAGCAAAAAGCATCGACATCGATGCTCGGAACAAAAGTATCGATGCTCCGAGCGTCGACATCGTTGCTCGGAGCATCGATTTCATCCTTCGGAAAAAAATAAATTGGCAAAGCATTGATTTTTATTTTTGTGTTAGTGATAGGGTTCATTTTTGTTTAAGCATGTTAATTTTATATATGTTTTGCCCCGCTTATGGGCAACTATCTTTGGAATTGATGTATGTACATTTTATATTTGTCAAACTCAGCAAAACTTAGTTTTATGCGTAGCGCGTTGTTTGGTATGTGTAAAAAGTGGTATAAGTTTAGTTTTTTCTTTATTTCTATCTTTTTGTTTTTTTTGAAGGCTGGTATTGGTCAGGATTCAGTGAAGATTATTTCGATGCACGAAGCTGTAAAATTAGCGTTGAGCAATAATCCTTATTCAAAAAATGCAGAGTTACACCTAAAGGCTGCGAAAATTAGATCTTTGTCAGGTATAGAGCTTGGAAACACTGAAATTAATTATCTCAATGGACAGGTTTATTCGGCCACCAACGATCAATTTCTTGAAATTGATCAGCATATTGGATCGCTTTTGACGCTGGTGCAAAAGAGAAAGTATAATAAACAGGTTACCAGGCTTGCAGAATCGGAGCAAGAACTCACAGTTAAAAAACTTACAGCTGAGGTTAAAATAAAATATACTAATTTTTTGTATCAGTATGTTAAGTTAAAGGTCATTAAAGAATTATCTCAGTTTTACGATACAGCCCTGA
>DATBXH010000544.1:0-3857 GCA_036514375.1 Bacteroidales bacterium
TAAGATAATAATAGGTGTATAACGTCTGGATCTGGGAATGAAGACCATAACCTAGACTCAACCGCTGGTTTTCTTTAAATTGCCAGGAAGCCCCCAAACGTGGCTCCACAGAAATTTGTTTGTTCAAATCGAAATACATCACCTGCATGCCAGGGTTTACAGTAAACTCATCCGTAAAATGATAGGAGGATTCCACATAACTTCTAACCAGGGATGGCCCGTTGTCGATACCTAATTTACTACCAAGATAAATTTGATAATCTCCCAAATCCGGCTTATACACTTTGGTATCTAAATTAAAGCCCATCCGGTCGTAAGTAATCCCGGATTTCAGACTGAATCGGGCATTTACCTTCGAATTCAGCATCAAACCTGCAGACATCCTGTTTTCCGTATAACTGTGGTGAATACTATTGTGAGCCTGATTAAACGCGTTATCCAGGGTATCGATATCAGTCCCGCCGCTCATAGTCAATCCTGATACAAAAAGCTTCACATACGTCTTATTGCTTAAGAAACGGCTGTAGGTAGCACCCATTACTCCGGTGGAAGATCTGTTGTAAAGATTCATTCCATCGGAGGTATAAAGCTCGTTGCCGGTTTTTTTACTGTCAAGCATGGCAATCTCGCTGGTCCCTCCAACGCCAAATAACGTAATCCTGCCCTTCTTTACGGGGAAGTTCAGTTTAAACGAAAGATCCTTGTATTTGGGTACGCCGGCAGTTCCAAAGTCAACAAATTTACTCACCAGCTCGAGAGTCGAATACCTGGCATTCACCAAATATGAGCTTTTATGATTTTTGGAGAAAGGTCCCTCCGCCCCTGCTTCAAATCCATTGAACCCGCTCTGAAAAAGAAATTCATGTTTCTCGTTATTACCGTTTCTCATTTTCAAATCGAATACCCCGCTCAACGCATTACCATATTCCGCGGGAAATGCTCCGGTAAAAAAATCGGAATTCATCAGCAGGTTGTTATTAAGCATACTGACTGGTCCACCCGTAGTCCCGTTTTCAGCAAAATGGTTGGGGTTGGGAATATCAATATCATCGAGTCGCCAGAGTAATCCGCTGGGCGAATTTCCACGTATTACAATGTCGTTACGGCTGTCGTTGGCCGCTAAAACACCAGCAAAGTTTGCTGCCATACGGGCAACGTCGCCCCTGCTTCCGGCGTATTTCTCCGTTTCTTCAACAGTAAACGACCTCGCACTCACGGCGGCCATTTTATTGATGGCCTCATCTTTACGTAATATTCCGTTAACAGTTATTTCATTCATCTGTACCGCACTTTCTTCGAGTTCGATTTCCAGAACAGTTTCTTTCCCGCTGGAAATAATCAGGTTTTCAATTATAACGGGTTTGTAGCCTAAAAAGGTCACCTTTATTCCCTGGCGACCAATTGGTACGTTGGGTATTCGAAAATCACCGTCGGCATTTGACGCTGTTCCCAGATTCTGATCGCTCCCCAGAAGCATAATGCTTGCTCCCGGAAGTGGCATTTTAGACGCCTTGTCTATCACCTTTCCACGGATGGTTTGTTTGAGATCACTTTGTGCAGTAACGACAACGGTTACTGACACAATAGCTAAAAAACTGAGTACAATTTTTTTCATCGTAACTAATTTTTCCCAAAATTGGTGAGTGTAATTGCTTTCATAAACGACATCCTGATAAACCTGAAAAAATCAAAGACGAACTGTCCAAAAGATTTCCTGGGTTCAATCAATCCAGCGACAGTTTATGCAGGTTGGCAGCACATTCTTTAATAGCTGGCAACTAGTTACGTAAAATAAGAATGAATTGAATCTGATCAATAAAGAAAAGGTGTTTAATAACGAGAACTGATTTATGCACAGTCCAGCTCTTTTGAGCCGTTGAGATTATCAGAAAATTTCGTATTTATCATTTCAATACAATCGCTTAAAAATATAATTATAAGATATTTACATATGGTCAATAAATTGATTTGTTAAGGTAACGATCCTCACCATTTTAAGTAATTAAACTCATCTTCGTTTAGTAATGCAACTCACTTAAAAAGTATGTTAAACAGGTTATTACGTACGTATATTTGTATAGAAAATATAAAAACATTCTATAGGGTCTGCAAGAGAACAAAGATCATAAATATAGTAGGGGTAACTTTTCTTTTCATAGGTTTTTGGTTAGTAGTTTTAATTTTAGGTAAATTTTAGGGTTTTCTCTGGGGGATAGGGGTATCCCCCAGAGTTTTTTTGTGCCGGTTCTATCCTAAAGGCAAGCCGACAGATCTTATCCGATACAACTTTCTTCCATATCCTATTGATAATAAGATAAATTTAAAAAAGAATCTATTTCAGTCTGATGATTGGAAAACTTTTTTACTTTTGTGCCGTAAATGAATGAGTATTCACTCAAAAAAATATGGCACGATCGATTGACGAAACAAAAATTGAACGGATAAAAGAAGCTACCATGCAAATGGTTGTTTCAAAGGGCTTTGGTAATGCGTCTATTTCAGAAATAGCCAAAAAAGCCGGAATTTCCGAAGGGTATCTATACCGTTTTTACAAAAGTAAGACTGAACTGGTAGAATCACTTTTACATTTCCATATCAGCCAATTAACAGACAAATTAGAGGCATTGCTTCAGGAACAGCATTCTGCCATCGATATTTTCCATCAGATCATTAAAGATCTGTTTACCATGGCGAAAGAACAGCCTGAAAAAATCAAATTCCTGTACGTTTTAATGAATGATTATAACTTCAATATCCAGCACAGCCAAAGGGAACGTATTTTCCAGCTTTGCAAACAAGTTAAGGAAAAAGGTATTCAATCCGGAGAAATCCGCACGGATATTGACGAAGAGGAAATCTATCTCATTGGTGTTACTTATCCCATTCAGTTCATTAACCTGCGTCTGAAAAACTTTTTTAATTACTCAGAAATTGGTCCAACCGAAATAGAAAAAGTATTCCGCATTTGTAAAAATTCTTTAAAAAGTTAACGTTTATGAAAGTATTAACAAGCTTGAGTTCTGTAGGATTCCTATGCTCTCTTTTGACTTCACAGTATATGGAGGCTCAGGACTCAATACCTGCAAAAAAGATATCGTTTGAACAGGCTTGGGAACTTGCAAGCCAGCGCAGCCATATAATGAAACAGACACAATACCTGCAACAGGAAAAGGATCAGGCAGCAAAAGCTTCAAAGGGTTTGTATTTGCCAAAAGTTGGGATTACAGCAAGTTACATGGTAATGTCCGACGATCTCACCTTAGATTTAACACCTGTAAAAGATGCAATTACACCACTGTACAGTGCTCTTTCGAAATATGGGAACTTCTCAGGTGTGCCTAATCCGGATCCCACCACAAACCAGGTAGTTCCAACATTACCCGATAATTTGTCAACCCAGGCTGTACGGTCGCAGCTTGCATCAGGCTTGACCCAGATTCAAAGTGCCAATTGGGACGAAATGATACAAAAGAAGCAGTTTGGCGTGGTAGCAGCCAATTTCCAATGGCCGATTTTTGTAGGTGGAAAGATTGGAGTGGCTAATAGAGTTAGTAAAATAGAACAAAATGAAGCCCGTGAAGTGACACGCCAGAAAGAAGGAGAGCTCATGAGCGAATTGGTAGAGCGTTACTATGGACTCTGTTTGGCAAATCAAGCTATAAAGGTACGTCAGGATGTTTACAATGGTATGAAACAACATCTTGATGATGCACAAAAGATGCAGAAACAGGGGTTGATTGCCAATGCCGAAGTGCTGCATGCCCAGGTTTACCATGCCCAGGCTGAGCGTGAATTGTCAAAAGCACATCATACCGCGGCTATACTTAACACAGCGTTAAATAACACCATTGCTTCCG
>DATBXH010000545.1:0-4487 GCA_036514375.1 Bacteroidales bacterium
AAGGATGAGTTTCATTTTGAATTCAGACGATTTACTAAAGATGGGCAGATAAAATGGTTATCACAATGGTCCAGACCTGTAAGTTATGAAGGAAAAAGGGGCATCCTTACTACCATGGTGGATATTGATGAACAAAAAAAAAGGCAGGATGCCATTTCGGAAAGTGAAACCCGGCTGCGTACCAAACTTAATCTTATTCTTTCACCGGATAAACCAATTAGTAATTTAAACATAAAAGATCTTTTTGATCTGGAACAATTACAAAAAATTCAGGATTCGTTCGCTATTTCTAACAACATTGCCTCGATCATCACAGATACTGAAGGAATTCCGATAACCAGACCAAGTAACTTTAATAAAATATGCAAATTCATTCGTTCATCACAAACCGGAAGAGCTCTTTGCTATAATTCAGATAAAATTATAGGCTTGAAGGCACGTGAAATTTTAAAACCGTTTATAACAAAATGTTCCAGTTGCGGATTCCTGGATGCAGGAGCCCCTATTATTGTCGGAGGTCAACATATCGGTACCTGGTTAATTGGTCAGGTACCGGATAACAAAACAAATGAAAGCCAGGTAAGTAAATTCGCTGAACATATCGGAATAGACCCGGAAAAACTAATTGCCTTATTTTACGAAGTTAAGTCAGTTGATATTGAACAGTTTAAAAAAGTTGTAAATTTTCTTTGGGTCATAACCGGAGAAATATCAGCACTTGGATACAATAACTTAAAACAAGCCAGAGATATTGAGGACCGAAAAAAAATAGAGATTGCTTTACGGGAGTCTGAAGAATTATACAGGCAGTTGGTGCAAGCCTCTCCTGATGGTATAGCCCTTGTTGATTTAAAAGGTAAAATGCTTTATGTTTCACCCAAAGCTAAGCAAATGTTTGGTTTCCCAACCGATTACAATGCCGAAGACCTGTGCATTTTTGATTATATTCATCCTTCTCAACGTAAAATTGCTATCTCGAACGTATCCAGCATTTTCGAAAAAAACGCACCTCATCCTGGCTCATATCTTATGCTACGCAAAGACGGGTCAACATTCTCAGCAGAAGTTAATTCCACACCCGTTAAAGACTACCTCGGTAATACGAAGGGAATGATTTCAATTCTAAGAGATATCACTGAGCGTAAAAAGGTGGAAGAAGAACTCATAAAAGCAAAAAATAAAGCTGAAGAATCCGATAACCTGAAATCGGCCTTTCTGGCAAACATGAGCCACGAAATAAGGACCCCAATGAATGGCATCCTGGGCTTTGCAAGCCTGCTCAACGAAAGAGAAACAACTCTAAGGCAACGTCGGGAATATTCGGAAATCATAAATCAAAATGGCAATCTTTTGCTTAAACTTATAGATGATATCCTTGACATCGCCAAAATTGAAGCTGGTCAGTTAAAAATATTCGAGGCCCCATTTTACTTAGATCAGATCATGTACAAACAGTATATGCTGTTTAAAACCCTCCTCAAAAAAGAAAAACGGAAGGATTTAAAATTGTCATTAATCTTACCAGATCCTAAACTTTCGAATCAAATAAAAACGGATGAAGCCAGATTAAACCAGGTGTTAACAAATTTATTAAGTAACTCCATAAAATTTACCAAAAAAGGATTGGTCGAATTTGGCTATACTTTTGAGTCAACAAAAATGCTGAAATTTTACGTTAAGGATACAGGTATTGGGCTAACACCTGATAAATTCTCCATTATTTTTGACAGGTTTCGACAAGCTGAAGAATCGAGTGCAAAAAATTATGGAGGAACAGGCCTGGGACTTACCATATCAAGTAATCTTGTCCGTCTGATGGGTGGCAAAATCTGGGTTGAATCAGAAATTGGAAAAGGATCAACATTTTATTTCACTATACCTTTCAAACCTATAAATGGAGAGAAAAAACAAATTGAGTATTTACCAGCATTTTCAGGTTCAAATCATTATGATTGGCACAACAAATGCATCCTGGTGGTAGAAGATGAACACCTGAATTTTCTTCTCTTGCAGGAATTTTTAAAGAACACTTGTGCAAATCTCCTGTGGGTTCAAAATGGAAAAGAAGCCATTGATCTTTGCAAAGAAAACAATATGATTAATTTGGTTCTTATGGACTTAA
The DNA here is from genome assembly GCA_036514375.1 of Bacteroidales bacterium. GTDB lineage: Bacteria > Bacteroidota > Bacteroidia > Bacteroidales > JAAUTT01 > JAAUTT01. The sequence goes on from DATBXH010000545.1 coordinate 2,123, forward strand.
AACTTCCAAAAATAAATGGCTATACAGCCATTTGCGAAATAAAAAAATTCCGAAGGAACCTCCCTATAATTGCTCAAAGCGCCTATGCTATGGAAGAGGAAATAAAAAAATGCAGGGAAGCAGGTTGCGACGAATATATCACCAAACCCATTGATCATCAAAAATTATTGCATCTTATCAATGGTTATTTTAAGACATAATAACTTATAAGCCCTCATTGTCGGATAAAATAACATTCCTATATTTGAAGCAGATACTTTCAAAGTCCCATATTTAACTGCAATTTATATGGAAAACAATTACGCACATGACTTTAACTGGTCAACTAGGACCATTTTAATCGGCGAAGACGAGCTCATAAATTTCAGGTTAATCGAAGTAATGCTTTCAAAAACAAAGGTAAAGTTAATACGTGGGGTAAATGGACCTGATACTTTGCGACTCTTTAAAGAAAACCCTCAAATTGACTTGATTTTAATGGATATTAAAATGCCGGAAATGGATGGGTGCGAAGTAACAAAGGAAATTCGAAAGATGAACACACACGTCCCAATCATTGCACAAACAGCTTATGCGTTAGAAGAAGAAAAGATGAAATCTCTGGAAGCCGGATGCAACTCGTATATTACAAAACCTATTAATAAAAAGGATCTTCTTTGCCTTATCGATTCATATCTCCGTTATTAATTTTCAGGCCGGTCTCTTTTCTGCCCACTTTTTAAATTTTTAACAATCACCAAGGCTTTAAGTAAATAAAGTTTTAATACTTTTATTTTCTTAACTAAATCATGTATTTATGAAAAGATTAACCTTTTTATCTCTAACATTCCTGTTATTCCTGATTACAGGACCGATTATCCTTGCACAACCAGGCAAAATCGAATTCAATGAATTCGATCTCAGCAATGGCCTGCATGTTATTCTGCATCAAAACAATTCGACCCCAACTATTGCTATTTACGTCATGTATCACGTAGGGTCAAAAAATGAAAAGGCGAATCGAACCGGTTTTGCCCATTTCTTCGAACACCTGATGTTCGAAGGATCAAAAAACATAAAACGAGGAGAATATGATAAATACGTTCAAAATGCCGGTGGAAAAAACAATGCCTCAACATCATTCGACATTACCCAATACTTTGAAGTACTTCCATCAAATCAACTGGACCTTGGTTTATGGCTGGAATCGGAACGAATGCTTCATTTAAAAATTGACAGTATCGGTATTGAAACACAGCGAAAAGTGGTAAAAGAAGAAAGGAGACAACGTTTTGAGAATCAACCTTACGGTAAACTCGTTCTTGATATATTCGCAAACTCTTATAAGGTTCATCCTTACCGTTGGATGCCAATTGGTGATGCTCAATATATTGATCAGGCCAAATATTCTGAATTTATGGACTTTTACAAAGAGTTTTATGTCCCACAAAATGCAGTTCTTGTGGTTGCCGGTGATATTCAGATAGAATCAGCCAAAGCTATAGTTTCAAAATATTTCGCTTCTATCCCCAAAGGAAGTGGCGAAATTTACCGGCCTAAGATAAAAGAACCTGCACAAACAGCTGAAATAAGAAAAACAGTATATGATAAAGTTCAACTACCAGCCGTAGTCTATGCTTATCACACGCCAGCTATAGGCACTGACGACGCTTATGCCATGGACATGTTACAAAAATATCTTTCAGGCGGAAAAAGTTCAATTTTGTACAAATCGATTGTTGATCAACAACAAATAGCATTACAAACTGCAGCAATCCCATTTACCCTGGAAGATAATGGATTATTTATTTTGTATGGTATTGCAAATTTAGGAAAAACAGCTGAAGATCTTGATAAAGCTATCGATACAGAAATAGAAAAAGTAAAAGCTTCAGAAATCAGTGATCATGATTTTCAAAAAATTAAAAATCAAATAGAAAACGATTTTTATAGTCAAAACTCGACTATGCAAGGAATAGCTGCGAATCTGTCCACCTATTATACATATTTCAAAAATACGGCATTGATCAATACTGAAATTGATAAGTACCGAAAAATCACTAAAGAAGATCTCAAACGGGTAGCTGATCAATATCTAAAACCCGAAAATCGTTTGGTACTTTACTATTTACCTGAATCATTAAAAAAATAAGGAGGCGAAACCATGAAAAAACTAATATATATACTTGTTATAATTCTAAATATAACAACTGTATCGGCTCAGATCGATCGCTCAAAAGCACCTCAACCTGCTCCTGCTCCTAAAATTCAAATTGGAGAACCTACAAAATTCGAACTTCCCAATGGACTTAAGGTGTTCGTAGTTGAAAATCATCGTATTCCGAGGGTCTCATTTTCCATTTCGTTTATATTTGATCCTGCCCTT
>DATBXH010000546.1:0-2313 GCA_036514375.1 Bacteroidales bacterium
AACAACAGCTACCAACAACTACGCGTGGACGTAATATCAGGCAGCTACAAGCCCGCTGCCGTGCGTAAGGTAGAAATACCGAAAGCGCAAGGCGGCGTAAGGATGTTGGGAATACCTACGGTTGTAGACCGGTTGATACAACAAAGCGTCAGTCAATGGTTGAGCCGGCATTATGAAAAGGATTTTTCGTCGTTCAGTTACGGGTTTCGCCCGAACAGGAATGCGCATCAGGCAGTATTGCAGGCTCAATCCTTCTTAAACGAAGGAAAGGAGTATGTGATAGAGCTTGACTTGGAAAAGTTCTTCGACAAGGTAAATCACGACAAACTGATGAGTTTATTGGAGCGTAAAGTAAAGGACACAGGCACGTTGCAACTAATCCATCGGTACCTGCAAAGTGGCATTATGGAAGATGGAGTAGTGAGCCAACGACTAGAAGGGACCCCGCAAGGAAGTCCTCTAAGCCCCTTGTTATCCAATGTTATGCTGGATGAACTGGACAAGGAACTAAGCAAACGCGGTCACAGCTTTGTAAGGTATGCAGATGATTGCAAGATCTATGTCCGAAGTATGAAATCAGCATCTCGAGTGCTGAAGAGTATAACAAAATACATAGAAGAAAACTTAAAGCTAGTAGTAAACAAAACCAAGAGCAGGATTAGTAGACCGGATGTAAGTTCGCTGCTGGGATTTTCGTTCTACAAAATTAAAGGGCAATGGCTGGTACAAATAGGTCATAAATCAATAGACAAAATCAAACAAAAGAGTAAGGAGATAACCAGTCGTAGCAATGGGGCGAACACCATTCAAAAGATACAGAAGATCAATCCAGTGATTGTAGGCTGGGTGAACTACTTTTCAATAGCCACTAGTAAACCTATTATGCGACAGCTGGATAAATTAATGCGAACCAGATTAAGAATGGGCATATGGAAAGAATGGAAGAACAATAAAACAAGGGTTTTGAACTTACTAAAGCTGAAAGTGAGCAGGCATAAGTCATACGAATGGGGTAATGCCAGTAAGGGCTATTGCCGAACGGCACACAGTCCGATACTAATGACGACACTCAATAATGCATACTTTACGAAGCAGGGCTATGTAGGATTTGAAAACACTTACATCAAGGTGACAGCAGAAATGCAGACAACATTATTCTAGCAAACCGCCGTATGCCGAACGGCACGTACGGTGGTGTGAGAGGACAGTAAGGGAACTAATCCCTTACTTCCTACTCGATTATTTCTAAAGTTCTTGTAAGGAACATCGGATGCTGCCAACTTCCAGCCTGTGTTTCACGCCACACTTTAATGCGAAATTATTTTTTTGATGACCTACCGGAAAATCAAAGCAAACGGGATAATTAAACATGCTCACTTTTTCCATTACAATTTCCTGCACGGTTTTTCCAAACGCTTCACCCGGATCATCAGGTTTAATTTTAAAACCACCAACAACAAGCCCTGCAAGATTATTCAGTTTGCCGCTTCGTTTAAGATTCCAGAACATCCTGTCGATACTATATAAATATTCGCCTGTATCTTCTACAAACAAAATTTTACCATCGGTTTTTATGTCAGACGCAGAGCCTGATAAACTTTCAATCGTTTTTAAATTGCCTCCCACAAGTGCGCCTTCTGCAATGCCAACAATATTCTGTTCATTTGGTGTTGTCACATAACGCATCTTTTCACCCTTTAATGCTTTTGAGATCGATAAGATAGTGTCAATCTGGACAGGGTCCGCGGTTGCAAAATTATCCGGAAAGCTGTTGCACATTTTGGCATGAATAGAAGCAATGTTCATGCGGTTCAGTTGACCGTGCATCACCGTCACATCACTGAATCCGATGATCCATTTTGGATTTGATCTGAAATTGTTGAAGTTTAATTTATCAATAATTCTTACGAGTCCATAACCGCCCCTGGCGCACATAATGGCTTTGACAGAATTGTTATCCATCATCTCTTGCAGATCATTCCTGCGTTCAAGATCCGTTCCGCCAAATGTGAAATCCCTCTTACCGATGGTTTGCCCGATTTTTACCGTAAACCCCCAATTCTGCATCTGCTCAATTGCCGGTTTTACTTCATCTGTAGTAATGAATCCGGCCGGACTTGTAATCCCTATCGTGTCGCCAGGCTTTAAATAAGGGGGAATGATCATTGCTTTTTCCTCTTCCGGAGGTTCGATCGCTGGTGGTTTGGAGAAGCCAAATAATGTTCCTGAAGCCAGTATTGCCGATGATAGGAAGTTTTTACGGTTCATGAATTAAAGATATATTAATTTGAAAATGTGGCAATTTGAAAATTT
>DATBXH010000547.1:0-2225 GCA_036514375.1 Bacteroidales bacterium
GTCATGAGCGTCTTTGGGGGCCCCGGTACGCAGAGTTTCCCTGATATCCTTAATAGCATAATAATGACCCCGACCCTGTTTATATTCTTTCGAGAATGCATATCCGGCCCAAAGGATAACCATTTTGGGATCTGCTTCCAACATATCGATGGTTGCGCTACCGTTATATTTACTTCTGAAAGTAGTATCGGCCGTACGAAGATAGCTTTGGTATTCAACCGGATAATTTTGTCCCCATACCTGGTTACGGGGTTCGTAATCGGATAACTTTACTTTCGGTGTATTTACAAATACGGCTTCAGCTCTGCGCTCAATAATGGATGAAGCTAACATACCCAAGAAAAATACAACAACTGCTGTTGCCAGAAATAAGACCCATCCTTTCCATGGTTTTGATTTAATTTCTTCCGTCAGGTTCATAAGTTATGATGTTATAAGTTAGTTGATTTTGCTGAAATTGAGGTGTATTTTTTAAGCCAGCCGGGAACCGGGCTTTCGGGTAAAGGTACCTGCGCATGCGGCACACTCGATAAACTGTTTACTCTGCCGTGAGGAGTTTCCCGATGACATTCCCAGCAAAGCCTGCCTGCAATATGATTATAATTTGATGAGATTTTTCTTTCCGATTCAAAAATGTGACTGTGGCATCGGATACAATTTGATTGGACCACATTTATACCTGCTTCTTTTATAAAGATTACCTGTGGCTCTTTGCGAAGTGTAAAAACCGTTGCATGACGGAGTCCGTCCTTTGCCTTAAAGAGCCAGTGTTTGGCAAAATTATCCTGAGGAACATGACAGTCGTTGCAATTAGCAGCTTCGTGATGCGAACTGTGGCTCCAGGTAGCATATTGAGGAGCCATAACGTGGCAGTTTACACATGTTTTGGGAGAATCACTCAGGTAAGAGGTTGCCCTTGAAAGATAAAATGAATAAGAAGTCAGGCCAACAAAAATACCTGTCACAATAATCACAGGTATTCTCCATCTGTCCGGGGGCGAAAGCGACTTAATAAGTTTATTCATATGGCAAGGCGATGATTCAAACTAGGTTAAGTTACAAAAAAATATGTGTTTTAAAGAAGATATATATTCGGTTTTATAAATTTCATCATGTTTTACTCATTAAACTTCTGTAAGTATGTAATACGGCAAGCCAGGGATGATATAAAAGCATCAGCGGACCGGCATAAATCATAATTTCCCTGATTTGCTGACGCTTTTCAGGTTTATAACAATGAACAGGACATTTTGCACAGACTGTCTTTTTGTTGCCAAACTGGCACCTGGTTAATCGCAGCATGGCATAGTCGTGTAATTCACTGCAAGTGGAACACATCTCTTTCTGATGATGTTTTTTTCTGCAGTAAAGCACTATCATCTTGGAAACTGTAGCTTTTTCTTCGTCGATACGGGACCGGAACAGCATGGTGAGGAGATTAAGTGACTTTACTTTCTAATCATAATAAGCATCATTTTGAACCGATCAACGGCTTTCAGGGCGTGCGATATGTTTGCAGGCATGATGATAGCTTCTCCTGCTTTTAACAGATGCGGTTCACCGCCAATCTTTATTTCTGCTTCGCCATCGAGAATGGTAACCATAGCATCGAATGGGGCAGTATGCTCCGATAAGCCTTCGCCTTTGTCAAATGCGAACAGAGTTACGTTACCTGTTTCCTGCTTTACAACCATCTTGCTTACAACTGACTGGGCAGCATACTCAACAGACCCAGCTACATTAAACTTCTCGCCTTTATTTATTACATTTTCCATAAACTGAGATTTCTAGTATAATTTTATTTGTCTATTATTTTGAATTTACATCCACTCTTCGCTTAGGATTTCTCCCTGAATTCCAACGGTAATGGCTTTTACAGGCACTTTCCTGGTAGCTGCTTCGGCTGCATTAAGTACCAGGTTCAACAGGCCGCCACAGCATGGAACTTCCATAATCATTACGGTGATGGTGTTGACTTTTGCATCGTTTATCAGGCGAATTACTTTGTCGAGATATATTTCCTTGTTGGAGTCCAGTTTGGGACAAGCGATTGCTAATTTTTTCCCTTGAAGGAACTGGCTATGAAAGTTACCGAGAGAATAAGCCACGCAATCTGCCGCCATCAGTAAATCGGATCCCTGGAAATAAGACGCCACAGGGTTTATCAGATGCATTTGAACCGGCCATTGTGTGAGTGCCGAAGGTGAATCCTGCGTACTTGCCTG
>DATBXH010000548.1:0-2322 GCA_036514375.1 Bacteroidales bacterium
GAAATCATATGATAAGTAAACCGTTAACTGCAGTTATCATTACCGTGAGTGACAGAGCTTCTCAAGGCATTTATGAAGATAGGAGCGGGGTGGAACTTGAACATATATTGACCACATATTTTCAGGGGCAGGCATTGACTTGCTCGATACACCGGATTGTCATTCCTGATGAGGCCATTCAACTAACCAAAACCCTTAAGGAAGCGGTAAATCAAAAAACAGATTTCATTTTTACAACCGGTGGAACAGGTATTGGCTCCCGGGACATTACGCCTGACACGATCAGACCTTTATTATCAAAAGAAATTCCCGGTATCATGGAAGTTATTCGTGTCAAATATGGATTTCAGTTTCCTGCTGCTGCATTGAGCAGGTCAATAGCGGGTGTGGTTGCAAAATCACTTGTTTATTGTCTTCCCGGCAGCACGAAAGCCGTGAAGGAATATATGGAAGAAATATTTAAGACACTGATGCACTGTTATAAAGTTTTGCAAGATGATCCTGTTCATGAAAAGAGTCAAAATTAAAATTGGGAAATAATTGGGCTGATCATGATGGCCACATCAAACCCGACTATTTCCGCAACTAGAATTCATAAAGCTATCTAACCCGTTTGTATTAATTCAGGATATTCATCTGGAACGTATTTCCCTTCTCATAAAAGGAATATATGCCAATATGAAACACAGGATCGTAGCTGCGATGAGCCCTGTTACCTGTGACCACACAAGTAACAGGCTCTGGCCTAAGGGGAGTGGACCCGGAATGGTTCCGTATACTTGTTCCATGGTTAAAGGTCCAAGACTTCGCACCGAAGGAATCAATAATGTTGTTGTGGCATCGCTGAAAAGCTGGTTGGGGAGAATTCGCATTAGCGTGAGTCTCAACTCTTCATAATTGACCACCTGGTGCGTGGTAGCCATCGCAGATGGAGCCATGGCTTTTGTGATCAGATTTACAATAATCGGATAAAATACAGTAAAGAACAGCCAAACCGCAATTCCTGCAAGGGCTGAGGTAGCCGGCTGATGAAACCGTACTGAAAATAAGATGGACAGGTTCAACCAAAAGGCAACATAGATAATACTTAACGCAATAAAGCAAACAATGCGCATAAATTCTCCTGCCGTGGGAGGAATTCCCACGAAGATGAGACCCAGCCCGGTTACCAGGAACCCAAGTGCAAAGAGCATGACGCTGATCACAATTAAAGCTCCGGTAAATTTTGCGTTAATGATATAATCCCGATTGATAGGTTGGGCAAGGACCCTGCTGAGTGTTCCCCTGTTTTGCTCTGAATTAACGGCATCAAATCCCAGGCTAATTCCCAGCAATGGACCGAGAAAACTTATGAAAACAAAGAATGAAGGCAGGGTACCATCCGAAATGGTAAATAGTTTCAGAAAAAAGAATGTCCCCTCCGGATCATTAGGTTTAACTGCATGCCCCATGTTGGACATGGCGGTGTACATTGATCCCAGACAAGTGAGTGCAATGATGGCATTTAAAATAATAAAGCGCCAGCTTCTTACATGGTCGGTGACTTCTTTTTGCACAATAACCCAAAACGGATGATAGGTAGCATCATCATTTTTGAACCATTTTATCAAATTCAATTTATCGAGCATCTGATTCAGTTGAGCCATCCTTGATTCAAAGGGGTATCGTGCATGGTTTGCAGTGTTATTCATGATTATCACCTCCTTCAAAATATCGGTTGTAAATATCGTCGAGTCCGTATTCTTTTATATTTAAATGGTTTAAACCCACTCCGGACGCAACAACGGCACGGGCAATCTCAGAGGTCATGTCACGGGTGCAATCGACCTGAAACAACCCGTTTTTTTGTGAAATGGTTTTTATCCCGTCAATTTGCCGTAAAGTTTCTTTTAGCCAATTTGTGGAGATTTTATCGCCATTGGTTTTAGGAGATGTTTCGGTAACTCCAACCTCAATGGTGTAAGGGTTACTGCTGAATAATTTTTGCGAAAGCGACTGTACGTTTCCTTCCGCAAGTAGTTTTCCGCTTACAAATAATCCAACCCGGTCGCATACCTGTTGAACCTGATGCAGGTGGTGAGAAGAGAACAATACCGTTAAACCTTCCTCTCTGCTTAAACCTACAATTAATTCCAGGAATTCTCGAACTCCTTTTGGATCGATACCTAGCGTTGGTTCATCAAGAATAATGACTTCCGGATTTTTGATTAGTACATCAGCCAAACCCAACCGTTGTCTCATGCCACGTGAGTATTTACCTGTCTTTTTTTTCAATGCATCAGCCAATCCTACACGTACAAGGAGTTGTTCCGCTTTTTGAGC
>DATBXH010000549.1:0-4909 GCA_036514375.1 Bacteroidales bacterium
AGTATTCTAAAAGATTTCGGAGCAAACTCAGCGCCATTTATGACTTACAAGTTTCCCGGTTGGACTTGTATAAGTGTTGACAAGGAATTTTGTCACGGAATACCTTCGTCAAATAGAATTATAAAGGACGGAGACTTAATAAATATTGATGTATCAGCCGAATTGGAAGGATTTTGGTCAGACAATGGTGCATCTTTTGTACTTGGTGAAGACTGCAACAATCACCAAAAACTTGTTGATGCATCAAAAGAAATCCTGCAAAAAGCCATAAGCAATATTAAAGGCGGAGTGAGAATTTCAGACATAGGTCAACTGATAGAAACAGAAGCAAAAAGACGCGGCTATAAAGTAATTAAAAATCTCACAGGACACGGAATAGGTAGGAGTTTGCACGAAGAACCTTCTGAAATTGCAAATTTTAAAGACAGATACAATCTGACAAGATTTAAGAAGAATTCTGTTGTTGCAATAGAAACATTTGTTTCAACAGATTCAAATTATGCTGTGACTTTGAATGATGGTTGGACGATGGTTGGCAACAGAGGTGGTTATATGGCTCAACACGAACATACGATTGTAGTGACTGACAATAAACCAATAGTATTGACAGAAAAGAATGAAATTTGGAAATGAAAATATCATACAAAAGAATGTTTCAATTTAAACAGAAACAGACTGAAAACCTATTATATGACGATTTGCTTCTGTTGTTGACATCGCTTGAATAAAAACTCTAAAGATGAAAATCAGAAAGCTAAACATAAAGGACGCGAAAAAAATCTCTAACCTGCTCCAACAATTGGATTATCCTGATACGGAGAATTTTATTCACGAGAAAATACAAAGTATTTTAAATGATCCGAAAGAATATTCGGTAGTTGCGGAAACCGAACAACATGAAATCGTTGGTTTCATTTCTATTCACATTATTCCTCAAATTGCCCTTGAAGGGGACTTTGCCAGGATAAGTTATTTTTGTGTCGATGAAAACAACAGGAGTTTGGGTATAGGCAAATTGTTGGAAGAGTATTGTGAAAAAATTGCGATAGAAAATAATTGCGACAGGATCGAAGTTCATTGCCATAGCAGAAGAGAAAAGGCACATATGTTTTATTTCAGGCAAGGATATGTTGAATCTCCAAAATACTTAATTAAAAAACTCTGAAAAAATAGCTGCAGCTAACAAACGGTCATAAAACATAGCGGTTTCGGTGCAATTTGCAAGCTTAGTTCCCGCTGGCTACGTTCGTGCGCTATTTTGAACATCCTGCACAAAATAACATTTTCGTAAATTGAAATTTATGAGAATGATATGTCAAAGAATTATACAAGGAATGTCTAAATATTAAACAATGAATAAAAGCACCAATTCTTTAAGAATTAGATTACCAATAAATTCGTACAATGGGTATTAAAATTGATAATTTCATGGTTTGCAGTTGGAATACAAACTTTAAAAGTAACAAGAATAAATCCATCCGTTAGTTTAAAAGCGGTTATTTTAAAAGCACCCACTAATAATTGACAAAAATGATATTTAGAACTTTCTTAACGCTTCTTTTTTCAATGATTCTTGGGTTAGCCAATGCCCAACTAATTGCTATAAAAGCAGGAAAAGTCATTGAGCCTTCAACAGGCAGCATTTCAAACAATCAAATAATTTTGGTGGAGAATGGAAAGATTAAAGAATTGGGTTACAATATTAAAATACCTAAAGATGCTGAAATTATTGATCTCTCAAAATCAACCGTGATGCCAGGCTTAATTGATGCGCATACTCACATTTGTGCAAGCGTTAGCAAATTTGCAGATTATTTAGGTATCGATTTTCTTGATTTAGTGCTTCTCAAACCTGATGGATATAGGGCAATCGAGGGTGCTGTACATGCAAAACAAATGCTTGAGGCAGGATTTACAACTATTCGTGAAGCAGGCAATGCCGGAAAATATGTTGATGTTGATGTAAAAAGGGCCATTAACGAAAGGCTTATACCGGGTCCAAATATTATTGCTGCCGGAAGAATTATTGTACCGTTTGGAGGGCAATTCAGGACAAAAGCAGATAAAAAGTTTATACAAAATGACGAGTATTTTTTCGCAGATACTCAAGATGAATTAAAAAAAGCAATTCGTGAAAATATATTTTATGGAGTTGACATCATCAAAATTGTAGTTGATTCAAAACGATATAAATATTCAACTGAAGATATAAAGTTTATTGTAAACGAAGCACAACGAGCAGGATTAAAAGTTATGGCACATTGTCAAACAGTTGATGGGTTATATGCTGCTGTTTCGGCTGGTGTTGCTTCAGTAGAACATGGCTGGACTATTCCTGACAGTATCATGAATATCATGAAACAAAAAAAAATTGTTTTAGTCAGTACTGATTTCCCTGTGGAAGTTCTACAGGCTTATGGAAGTGATGAGCAAACGGCAAAGACATTTCATGATAAACTCATAAAACGTCTCAAAAGAGCATATGATAGTGGTGTAAAGTTAGCATTTGGCAGCGATGTTATGATTGATATGTACAATGAAACCAGAGGTCAAACTGCCTTAAGATATATAGATAGTTTTGTTGAAGCAGGAATTCCGGCAATTGATATTCTGAAAATAATGACCATTAATTCATCTGAACTTTTAGGAATAGATATGGAAAGAGGCTCCATTTCAAAAGGAATGTATTGCGATTTAATTGCTACAGAAGAAAATCCACTTGAAAATATACAAACATTGAAAAAGGTCACATTTGTAATGAAAAATGGAGTAGTGTATAAAAAATCGTCTTACTGATAAAAGCTGCTAACTTGCTGATGAAAAAAACTGATTGACTGAATATATTTTATAACAAGGTTCTAATAAATGACTTTTGTATTATGTTTAACTATTAAATATAAAGTTATGAAAAAGTCAATGGTATTTTTAATTCACATTACATTTTGGACAATCATTTATGTTACAATTTATACAGTTTTACATACCATTTTAAAAAATCCTTTCCCGCCTGTTGGATATAATCCTTTTTGGAGCTACGAATGGCTCACAACATTCCTGATGTTTGGTGTTTTGGTGCCTTTCTATTCATTTTATTTTTTACTACCTAAATTAATTGACAAGAAAAATAGGTTGATTTGGTATTCTGTTGCATTAATATTCTTGATTTTATATCCTTATATTGCCTTACATCTGTCGGATGAAGTTAAAACGATAGATGCTTCCAACTATTCAAGCAGTTTTTTATTCTATCTGTTTTTTGCCTTCATTGGAGGTTTATTCAGGATCTTTTTTAAATGGATAGCACAGAGTAAGCATAGAGATAACCTTGAAAAACAAAACCTTAAAAGTGAACTGGCATTGTTAAAATATCAGATTAATCCACATTTTTTGTTTAATACATTAAATAATGTTGATTCCTTGATGCATGAAAATGTTCAAAATGCCTCTACAGCATTGAATAAATTATCAGAGATCATGAGATACATGATTTATGATTCGGAAAAAGAAAAGGTTTCACTAAAAGAAGAATTAGCGTATATTGAGAGTTACGTATCCCTACAAAAACTTCGTATTGCAAATGAAGACAAGATTTCATTTACCATCGCCGGGGATATTGATAATGTGCAAATTGCCCCAATGCTATTTATTACTTTTGTTGAAAATGCCTTTAAACACTCGTCATTAAAGAAAAACGGCAGTATTGTTATTAAATTTGATGTATCAGGAAATCAAATTAAATTTAGCTGTATGAATAGCCTAAGTTTATCTCCTTCGGAAAAAGATGAACCGAGTGGTATTGGTCTGGAACTTATAAAGAAACGACTTGAATTGATTTATCCTAAATCGCATGAACTAATCATTGAAAAAAAAGAACAGAGTTTTGCAGTTTATTTGAAAATAAAAGCCAATGCAGATTAATTGTATTGTCATAGAAGACGAACCTTTAGCAGTAAAGAAACTAACAGGTTTTATTAACAAAATTGAATACCTGAAATTATCCAAAACTTTTGACAATGCCATTGAAGCCATAAGCTATTTAAAGGAAAATTCCGTTGAGCTTATTTTTCTGGACATCCAAATGGAAGAATTTACAGGTATTCAATTTTTGGAAACTATAAAACAGCGACCAAAAGTAATTATCACCACCGCTTATGACAAATATGCCATAAAAGGTTACGAACTTGATGTTGCCGATTATTTATTAAAGCCCTTTACTTTTGAAAGATTTGTAATAGCCGTCGAAAAGGTTTACCATACTTTAGCCGAAAAACTTAAGCCTGTTTCTGGTGATTATATTTTTGTTAAAACAGAATATCGGCTTGAGAAAATAAAAGTTTCGGAAATCCTTTACGTAGAAGGTATGGATGAATACCTGAGAATTGTCACTGAAGAGAAAAAGATTATGACACTGCAAAATTTTAAGTCTATGGAAGAAATATTACCAAAAGACAATTTTATTCGTGTTCATAAATCATACTTAGTTGCAATTGATAAGATTGAAAGCATTGAAAGAAACAGGATAAAGATTCGGAAAATGCTTATTCCCATTAGTGATACATACAAAGAAAGATTTTTCAATAAAATAGGAATGACAAAATAAAAAAATAATCAGTGCATATAAGTTATATTGAATTTTCCAACTTAATCGGACAAGTGATATTAACATCTGCAATTTTTGCATCATATTAGATCCATGATATGAAAGAATTCATTTTTATCGGTTTCATCAGCCTGTTTGTATTAACCTGTTATTCTCAGGGGAAAAACAAGAAATCGTCATTTTCAGAAAGCAAAAACATTTATCTCACTTTTGATAATGATGTGCCGGATACGATCCCTAAAGTTTATGCAAGCAGCTTTTTCAGCAGGGATAGTTCATATATCGGATATTGTTCATTCAGTGAGGCGG
>DATBXH010000550.1:0-8582 GCA_036514375.1 Bacteroidales bacterium
TCAGGGCTAGTTCGGTGACTGAAACTTCGCTGTTGTAATACTGAACCCGGAAGGCATCGCTACCTGGCCGCTCCGCATAATCAAAATCAAAAAATGAATATGTATTAAAAATATCGTTGGGGTTCCATACCCATGTCTGGCTCCAGTTGATACGCTGGCGGCCAAGGGTTATCTTCCATTTGTTTTTCTCAAAAGCCAGCCATAACCTGTCTACTGAAGTATTTAAAAGATACGAACCACCGTGAAAGATATTTGTGGTCAGCTTCATCAATCCATAGTCCTTATCGTAACTACTGGCTGAGTTCGGATCGAGTTTGATACTTTCGCCAAACACAAGACGATTACGCATTTCCAAGGCACCTGATAAAGAACTTACCGGATACCATTTAAAGTTTAACCGGTTGTGAATGATATTTTCGGTAACCCAATTCCCCTGAATACTGTCGAACATTGCATTCTGAAGTGAAGAAATATAGCCGTATACGGTAAATTTCTTCTGCTGAACAGTATCCTGGGCAGTTAAATTAATCCGCCCGCCTCCTATTACAGCCAGAAAAATAAGCACTCTCAATTTCATAGACTTTATTTAAAATATGCTAATGTGTCAATATGCCAGTGTGCCAATGAAAAATGAACGATGAATTGGATTGATGACTGACTATGGACTATCATCTATCGACTATGGGCTGTATCTACTTCTCCAATCTGATAATCCTGAACATCCCTCCAAGGGCAGCACTCACATCGTCCGTCTTTTTAAGACCGGTTTTATTAATGATGTCTGCCGATCGCCTCGTGATATCCGAAAACATGAAGTTTGTAAAAAAATTTACGATTTTACGTCTGGTACTTAGTTGGGCAGCATCAGGCAAAAACTTGTCAAAGATTATGATTCTACCGCCTGGCTTCAAAACCCTTTCTGCTTCCCGGATACAGCGAACAGGATCGGGTATCACGGCAATAATCAGATGCATAATAATACAATCAAAAGACTCATCAGGGAACCTGAGTTGCTGACCATCCATCACCGCCGCATCAACCGAAATATGAAGTCGCCTGGCACGAGCTTTTAACATTGCAATCATACCGGGAGTAATATCAATGGCAGTAAGATGGTTACACTGCTGCAGATAAGGTAAATCTAGCCCTGTGCCTGCACCAAGTATCAAAATCTTCTCCTCAGGCAATGGCGATAATAATTCGATAGACCTTTTACGTTGCTGATACAATGGAGCAGCAATCAAATCATAAATCGGTAAAAACAGCGAATACCTTATTTTATTCCATCGGTTCGTATTGACTGGCATATGGTACTTCTTTGAAATCCTTATAAATAAATATCAATGGAACTAAAAAAAGTAACAGGAACATTACGTTCAACACTGCATTAAAATTAGCCCCGCAAATAACTGAAATCAGTGTGTCCGGAATAAACCAGGCAATCATTCCAATTGTCATGGCAAACCATGCCCAACGTTCTTTGCGAAGAAGAGGACCGTTTACAATAAACCATACAAATATCCCCCAACCGATCATGGTAGCACCTAATACTCCACAAAGCCATACAAGAAGCTTCGGAGGGGCTGTTAGGTCGTTGGGTATCTCAAATGATCTGCTTATCAGTGAATCTAATGGACTAAATAAAGAGGTCCGGGTAAATGCCACCAGATACAGGCCGAAAAAGATAATCAGCCAACTGGCAATCAATAACCATGTATACCAGAATCTAAATGTGCTCATGAATTCTTGTTTTTTCATCACTTGCAACTTTGCCGTCCACCAGGGTAATTACCCTGTGAGCTCTCTTTACCACACGCTGATCGTGCGTGGAAAAAATGAATGTCATATGATGTTCGTGATTGAGAATTTCCATTATTTCCAGCAGTTTGTCAGCTGATTTGGAATCGAGGTTTGCCGTGGGCTCGTCAGCCAAAATAAATCTTGGTTTGGAAGCTAATGCACGTGCAACTGCCACACGTTGCTGTTGTCCTCCCGATAATTTAAAAGGACGGCTGTTTGCCCTGTCTGCCAAACCTACTGCCTGCAACAATTCTTCAGCACGTTTCTCGCGCTCAGCTTTTGGTTTTCCTTGTAATTGCATAATAAACTCTACGTTTTCCTTCGCTGTTAATACAGGTAACAGATTATATGCCTGAAATACAAAACCAATGTTTCTCAACCGGAAGTCAATCAGTTGCGATGACCTCAACTGCCCGATATCTGTTCCGTTGATGTGTATCGAGCCGCTTGTTGGCCGGTCGAGACCGCCAATCATATTCAGCATGGTTGTTTTTCCTGAACCCGATGGTCCAACAATGGTGGTAAATTCTCCTTCTTCAAAAGTCAGACTTACACCGTCGATAGCTGCTACTTCAATTTCAGCCTCTTTATATATTTTAACCAGATTTTTAATGTCTATAATCTTCATGACTATTTATTTAATAAGTTCTGATTGCTTCTACAGGATTTAAACGTAATGCTTTACGAGCAGGGATAAGGGACGAAACTACACCGGCAATGATGACGAGGATGGTCAATCCAAAGTAGAAACTTGTTTCCAGTTTTGGGTATACCATGGCATTAAACCCGATATTCTCCATACCCTGTGCAAAAGCAGTAAGATCAATACCGATTCTTGCATAGATATGGATGACAAACCCACTGATTGTCATTCCAATAATGCCACCGGATAATGCCAGGATTACTGTTTCGAGCATGATCATCCGGAAAACCTTCATTCTGTTCATACCAACTGCCATCAGCATACCTATTTCGCGGGTACGTTCCATCACGGCCATCAGCATGGTATTAATAATACCAAAACACAAAGCAAGGAGAATTATGACCATGACGATATAAAGCATTTGTGTAGTCAGATCAGCCATCAGTCCAAGTTCGGGCATGAGTTCCTTCCAACCCTGGATGCTGAGGTTAGGAAATTCCTTTCTTAACATGGATGTTACCTGATCGTTGACCTTATCGTCCCTGAGTGCGATTGCAATCTCATGTGTCTGTCCCCGGGTGAATCCTACAATAGGTCGCAGGTCGGCGTTGTTTACAAACACAAAACGCTCATCAAATGGAGTATTTTGTGTTTTGTAAATACCTGTCACCTTAAAAGCAGAGGAGACTACACTTTGGTCAGCCGACTGAAAGGTCAGAATGATCTTTGAACGAAGCCTGATCTTCAGTTTTGTGGCCAGTTTCTCACCAATGACAATACTGTTTTTGCGGTTATCATTCAACCAGGTACCGTTACTGTCGCTAATACATTTCCATATCCTGGTTACCTGTTTTTCCTTTTCAGGATCAACACCATTGATCATCACGCCGAACCCATTAGCGGCAGTAGCTGCCATTGCCGTAATCTTCAGCCGGGATGACCATGCCGAAATATTTTTTGCGGTATCCAATACACTTTGGATTGTTGCCATGTCTGCTATGGTGTCGTTAAGTTCTTTATTCAGCTGAAATTCCTTGTGGTGTATCTGAATGTTTGCCGACTCATTTTCTATGGCAGCATCAATGCGTTGGATAATCATCCCGTTCATCAGGGCAGAGGCAAACAATCCGCCAAAAAGCCCGACAACAATGGCACACATGATAATAAGGCTCCGCACCTTATTGCGCCAAATATTTTTCCATGCAATTGAAATGAACATATCCAAAATATTTATGAAACCTTAAATTCTATTTAATTCCTTTGTCTCGTTACCTTTTACTTTGAGTTATGCCCTCAAAGCTTTTATCACACTTAATTTCCCAACAGAATATATGGGATAGGTAATCGCCAACAGAGTAAGGACAAATACAATCAATCCCTGGCGCAAGATGTAGCCTGCCTGCCAAAGCACATTAATCACCGGTTCCATGCCGTAAACCTCCATAGTCTTGGCATATTGGCCTGACAAATGAACGGGATTAAAATGAAAATAAGTAATCACAGGAACACCGGCCATCATACCCGCTAATGCACCAAGGAGAGCAATAAAAAACATCTCGGTACAGATAAGAATAACCAGTCGGTGTCGTTTCATGCCGACAGCCACAAGCACTCCGAATTCCCTGGTACGCTCGGATGTCATCATCATGACAGTACCAAAGATGCCAAACCCGATGATGAGATAAAGTAAAGCCAGGAGTATTTTCCCGCCGGATTCGTCCGAAACATATTCCTGGTATAGCTCCACCAACATTTCTTTCCATGTCATTACCTCGTATTTGTTCTGATCCAAATGTTTTTTCAGGCTAGTGGAAACCCTGTCCAAACGTCTTGTTTTGTTTATATCTATCACCAGGGATGTTAACCTTCCTGGTAGTGAATAAAAATCCTGTGCTGCCGCCAAAGGAAGATAAACCAGTTGATTGTCCCATTCGGGTGAAGGCAGCTTAACAATTCCTTTCACCCGGTATATGGCAGCAGCAGATGCACCCTGATATCCCTGACTAAGCAATGTGAGTGTATCGCCAACCGTGAGGTTAAGAAATTTTGCCAGACGTTGTGAAAGCATCACCTCGTTATCATTGGCCCCGAGCAAACTGCCTTTAACCAGTTTTTTTGAAAGATTGGTAAAGGCTTCTTCAATCTTAGGATCAATCCCCACCACAATAACACCTTTGGTCTTTTCTCCGGCAGAAGCAAGAGCAAATGATTCAACCCTGGGCACAACGTTCTTTACATCCTTGTTCTTAAATAATTCCCTTTTCAGGGAATCGTTCCAAACCAAAGTGTAATCAAGGGTTTTCTCACTCCAATATCCTTTTGCATGAACCTGCAGATATCCGGTATAGGAATGCAACACGTTCTCGAGCAACGACGCCCATGCACCACCGTGATAACCCCGCATCAGAATCGCAAGCACCACCGAAAAGAATATAGATGCTACCGTTATTAAAGTACGTCGTTTATTGCGCCATAAATTGCGCCAGGCAAGTCTTACCATAGTGCTTTGAATTTAGTGCTTAGTACTTAGAGCAAATAATTTAACAAGTCAACCCTGTTTTTTATTTTTATAATGATTTATGGTACCGTTAAGTAATTTCTTACAGTTAGTCAGAATTTCACAAGTATTTTCAAAATCTTTATGTGCAATGTAATTTTGATCTAATGAAAGATAAAGTTGTGTTTCTAACTCATACGCAGACCCCCTGGCTATGTATTGAAAATGAAGGATATCATTGACTGTACTCCGTCCTAATCCTTCTGCAATATTTGAAGGAATTGAAATAGCAGACCTTCTCATCTGAAGGGTTAAACCAAACATTTCCTCCTTCGGAAACTTCTTGGTAATTGTATAAATAGTACTCACCAAATTTCTAGCAATCTTCCACAGCTCCATTTCAGTATAAGATTTGTTATTCATAATTTTAAATTATTAGTTCCAATGTCTTTTATTAGAAATGTACCAAGCACAAAGCACTAAACACTATCGTACATTCTTCATATTCTGCTGCGAAAAGAACGAATCCTCGATGGGTTTATTGAAAATAGCCTTTTGAATATCCACCAGGGTTTTGTTACCGGGTTTATCCTTTGGAATGATTTCAATATGTGTCGGGATGCGCCGGTCGCCCATTTGCCTAATGATTGAAGCCGACTCTGTTTTAATCAGAATACCGTCTTCGTCATAATATTCCGAGCGAAGCTGAAAATAATCAGCTTTGCTAATCCATTTGATGATTGAGCCCCAAACTACAGGTGCATTTGGCTTTGGTGTAAGTTTAATTTTGTAACATTCCTGCCCTTCGAGCTTATCCGTTCCTAAAAGCGAGTGTTCGTAATCCTCAACAATAGAGGATTCTTTCAGCAGATCATCGTTTGAGAAATCAGACCCCATCCACCCCTGCGACATCATAGACGGTGGAAGTTTAATCATCTTTTGAATGCTAGGCACCCAGTTCCAGATTTCGTTTTTGCGCTTAAGAAAGGTTTGTCCGCGCTCCTTGGCCGGATCAGTAACGATAGCCAAGCTGTAATCGTTGCCTTTTGCCCACGATTTAAAAGCAATGGTGCGTTGCCAGGTAGGGCGTACAATAGTCATACTCATAGTACTTTCGTTGGTTTGTCCTTGCATCAGGTCGTAAGCCTTTTTTACGATTTCCTTTGGTGTAGGCTGTTGACCTGCAATAAAGGATGAATAACCAAAAATCCAGATAGACAATACCATAAAAAATTTCAAAGTTTTCATAATCAGGATTGATTAATTATAAATAACTAGGTTTTTCAAGTCTTTCGATAATTATCTGTTCTACTTTATTCATATCGAAATTGTGATGCACCATCACATAATTTAAAGTTATCCCGTCAATGATCGCATGAGCAAGCAAAGCATCGGCTTCAGGATTTTTAGAACCCTGCCCCCGGTAATACCTTTTAAGAGTCTCCATATAAGGATTTACCAAGCTTTCAAATTCATTCTCTAAAAGCTCCATGACACTCGGCTGCATGGCTATGGCAAAATAAAGCCGCCAGAATGCCCCGTTCTCTTTTAACTGAACAAAAAAAGTCTGAAGCAGTTTACGAAGAATTTCAGGGGTAATTTCTTTATTTACCATATGTTCAAAAACTTCTAAAATATCCCTGACACCCTTTTCAAGTATAGCTTTCAATAAAGCTTCCTTACTTTCAAAATAGCTATACATCAGACCCTTGGCAATACCAGCATGGGAAGCAATCGTACTGATAGAAGCTCCGTGATAACCATGTGTAGCAAAAACTTCCAGAGCTGTATTAAGAATTAAATCACGTTTCTCCTGTCTTATCTCCTCAAATTGTTTTTTTGTCCTTGGTGACATATTTTTGACTGAACGTTCGGTCAAAATTAAAACATTTTTTTTAAAACTGTTCAGTTAATCAAAAAATTCTGCTATTAAATTTTTGGTAAATGAATTTATAAGATCTTCCGGGCTCGCAGGTAATTGAAAAAATACTCCTCAAAATTCTCTGAAGGTAATGGAGCCGGCGAAAGAGCAAGCTTCCCTTCCCTGTCGATCAGAAAACCTGTCGGAATTGTACGAATATCATACTCTTTAAGAACATTGGGGTGATTTCCATAATATAAAAATGACCACTTAAACGGCGATTTCTTGGCAAAACTGCGGACTTCGTTCCAACTGTTATCTGCGGAAATCACTACCACGTTTAACAAACCCGGATGTTTGTCCTGTATTTTTTTTAGCATCTGAAACTCTTTAAGGCAAGCATAATTTTGCGTTGTACCAAAAAAAAGGTAAACAAATGAACCTTTAAATTTACCGATAGTTGTCCAGACACTATCCTGGTTCAGAAGTTGAAAAGCAGGTGGAGGATAGCCTGCCAATAGTTTGGTGATTTTATAACGAATCTCTTTCCCTGTTTCCTTTATTTGCTCTAGTTTTGTAGTTTCTATTAACGAATCAAGTATTTCCAGAATAGCTTTCCGCTGAAATTCTGCCTCGTAAAAGCCATCGTGTAACCCTTTTAGAATAACAAACTCTTTTAAAGTATCATTACTCAATACCTTATCCTGATCAAACGCTACCTTTAACTTAGTAAGGCTTTTTGATTTATTAATATCTTCATAAATAACTTCCCCGGACTTTGTACGTCCAAAAAAAACAAAGTATTTATCATACACTTTGTTAAAAAGCTCCATGTAGGCCGGATTATCATAAAGAATTGGTTTGTTGAGAAAATAATTGTCGGAAATATTTCGAGACTTAAACCTTGTTGACATAAACTTAAGTAAGCCAATCCTGTAAAAATAATATCTCCTGAAATAAGAATCTCCTGTTTCGCCAAAGGTTCTCTCTATCTTCTGAAGGGTTGAATCCATGTCTTTCACAGATTCATTGGTAAATACCTTCATAGCATATTTGTTATAAAAAGGGTCGTAATAATCGTCGAAGGTCCGTATCAAAAAATTCAGTTCATGCCGGTTATCTCTTATATCCAAAGTTTTAATTACTCTGCTGGAATTCACCAAGAGATGTACCCTAACTTCTTCAAAAAAAGGGTTTATTTTATCTTCCGGTTTACGTTCAATACGTTGGGGGAGTTTAATAGTATACTCATTGCCTGGTTCGGCATACAGATACATAAAGAAAATACCATAATGACAGAAGATGTACTCAACTTTTGATATCTCAGCTTCAAACTTAAAATCACCATTGGCCTTAACATACACTGTAGCAACAACTCGTTCGGAATTTGAAATCTGATTTGTATAGGTAGAAAAAAACAGTGTCCTACCGGCATAATCAGGAGCATTCCCTTCAATTATAACCTGTCCGGAAGCAGTCCACCGACCGGTTACAAAAAAAAGAAACAGGATCCCAAGAACAATCCTCAACATAATCGATAATTAAAGGTATTTTTTCAAATCTACATTAGAAGGAAGGAATTTAGAAGCATCACCGCCATAGCGAAGAATCTCACGAACAATGGTGGAATTAATAGATGTATGTTCAGGCATGGTAAGAATAAAAACTGATTCTATCTCAGGATACATAGCCTTGTTCACCTGTGCAATGGCGCGTTCATATTCAAAATCAGCTGAAGTGCGTAATCCCCTGATGATATACTTTGCACCTACCCTTTTACA
>DATBXH010000551.1:0-7695 GCA_036514375.1 Bacteroidales bacterium
CCAAGCGCCTGGATGCAAAAGGTGCATGTATCTAATTTCAGGCTTTACGCCATGTTGATGAATCCATTTCTGTTTACCAAAAACGGATATCTGGATCCTGACATTTCTTCGACCACCAATTCTACGTCTGTTACGACAAACAGTTTTGTAGTTGGAGTGAATGTCACATTTTAACTATTAAATTTTAAAGTACTATGAAACTAAAATATATTTTATTATTGATCATTCCCGGATTCGTTTCCTGCAAAGACTTCTTAAAAGAAGAAACGAGAGGAACACTGGCACAAAGCTATTATGACAGTAAACAGGGTATCGATGATCTGATTACAGGTATTTATAGTGATGGGTTGGACTTTCATTTTAATTATGAATGGGCTAATATTTCTACAAATTTTGGAACGGATGAGTTTACTCATGCCGCTGCAGGTGTTGGTATTGCCATCGAATACAATACGTACGATAATAGTCTTGCCTCGGTGGCTGCGACTACCAATCCCATCATTCAGCCAATTTGGGACAATATGTTCGAGATCATCAATGATTGTAACATTGGTCTCCAAAAAACGCCAACCGTTTATGCAAGTGATACGGTAACCCGTGATATACGAATGGGTGAATTCTATTTCATGCGGGGATTTAGTTACTTTAAGCTCGTTAAGCAATTTGGAGGTGTGCCGATTAGGACAACACCAGCTACCTCCATCGATTTAAATGTTACTAGGGCAACGGCTGAACAGGTTTATGCTTTGATCATCAGCGATCTGCAGAAGGCTGCCAATTTATGCCCTCCAACCACAACACAATTGGGACGGATCACCAAACCTGCGGCGCAACATTTTTTGGCAAAGGCTTATCTGTACAGGGCAAGTGAACTAAATGCCAGCTTTAGCAAAAGTACCGATCTGGACAGTGCTATTTATTATGCAAGCCAGGTGATTGATCATTCGGACCGGGTATTGGCAACCGATTTTTTTGATCTGTTTAAATATACAGCTCCAAATGGTCCGAATGAGAGTAATAAGGAAATTATCTTATCGGCTCAGTTTGATGCAACGCAATCGACAAAAGGCAGGTATGGAAATCAGATGCATTTGTATTTTTCGGCATTATACCAGAGTCTGCCTGGTATGGTTAGGGATATTCCAAATGACCGTGAATTCCAGCGTTGCTCTCCCAACAGTTATGCCGAAGATGTGTACGACAGGGTTAACGACTCCCGTTTCTGGAAGAGCTTTAAACTGGTTTGGTTTGCTAATAATTCAAAAACAATTCCCACATGGTCAAAGACAGACATTGCAACCGGATGGACAACTGTCGGCACGGGAACGGGAGTTGGGCATGAGAATACTCGTTTGGCTGACTCAACCAAGGCAACCCGGGCTGACGGAACCGTGGTCACCTATAAAACGAATAAATTTAACGTAGGTGATACATCCATTATGTATATCGTCAATAATCCGAGTGACACGCGGTTTGATTATTCCTATATAGCAAGAACGGGAAGAACCACGTTTGTACGGTACATTCCCACATCAGGCGGTACCACAACCAATTATGCACAGAATGAGCGTCCTTCGCTGGCTAAATATTTCGATCCTTTCCGCACCACGGTGTCCGACCAGTTTGGTCAGCGTGATGGAATTCTTGCCCGGCTCGCCGAAACTTATCTTATCAGAGCAGAGGCATACGGAAGAAAGGGTGATTATACGGATGCGCTTACGGACATAAATGTTATTCGGAACAGAGCTGCTTTCAAAAGCGGAGAGGTGAGGGGATCTGTTTATACAACTTCAGCCGGTGTGTTATATGGTCCTGGTGGGCCTTATTATATGGAAGAAGGAGTCCCGAAAGGAACAACAACAAGTACAGCAGCAAATATGCAGGTCACGGAGGACAGGTTTATTCTTGGCACAGCCGAAGCAAGTAAAGAATTATATCCGGCCGGGGACACATCAGAGAAAGATTGTTTCATCAATTTTATTCTTAATGAACGGTCTCGCGAACTGATGGGAGAGGTGATGCGCTGGGAAGATCTTTCACGCACAAAAACTTTGGCTCTCAGGGTGAAGGCATATAATCCGGATGGAGCTGCAAATGTTCAGGAACCGAAACATCTGCTTCGTCCTATTCCTCAGCAATTTCTCGATGCCATTACACAAAACGGGCAACCCTTAACACCCGACCAAAAACAAGCTATGCAAAATCCCGGCTACTAAAATAGATTTTGAAGTCAGGATTATATTTATAAGTAGTAGTTTTATTAATTTCACCTGGGATTAGTTGTTGTGAAACCACTAATCCCTTTTTTATTTTCATACCTTAAACTTCTTTTGATATTCTGAACCTCATCTATATCTTTGCCAAAAGCATGGCCTAATTTTTGATCAATGATGATTCGTGTTAATTTAACTAAATTGTTCTAACCCATGAGAAAAACTCTTTTCTTTTTATTTGTTACATTTTTGTCAATTACTGTCTCAGCCCAAAAAAATGACGTTTACCTGTTTTGCTATTTTATTGGCAATGGTCAGGACGGATTACATCTTGCCTATAGCCATGATGGATTAAACTGGCAGGCAATGAACGATGGTAAGTCGTATCTTGTACCACAAATCGGGAAAGATAAGTTAATGCGTGATCCTTGCATTTTTCAGGGACCTGATGGTGTTTTCCGCATGGTTTGGACCAGCGGTTGGTGGGATAAGGGGATTGGTTATTCCTCGTCAAAAGATTTAATTACCTGGTCCGAACAGAAAAATATCCCGGTAATGGAGAAGGAACCTGAAGCTAAAAATAGTTGGGCTCCTGAGGTGTTCTATGATGCCAGGAAGAAAGAATATTTTATCTTTTGGGCGACCACCATTCCGGGGCGCCACAGTCCGATTGCCTATACTGAAAAGGAGAAGGATCTGAACCATCGTATTTATTACGTTACAACCAAAGATTTCAACACGTTCAGTGATACCAAAATGTTTTTTAATCCGTCGTTTAGCGTTATCGATGCAACGATTATCGGGAAAGATAAGATGTTTTACATGATCGTGAAAAATGAGAACCCTAATCCTCCTGAGAAAAATCTTCGTGTTACAAAATCGGATGAAGCCGAAGGTCCTTATCCTGTTGAAGTTTCGGCCCCAATCACCGGTAATTATTGGGCCGAAGGACCATCAGCTTTACAAATTGGTGATTATGTCTACGTTTATTTTGATAAGTACAGAAATCACCAGTACGGTGCAGTCCGGTCCAAAGATATGGTGAGCTGGGAAGATGTTTCCGACCAGGTTTCATTTCCTTCAGGAACCAGACACGGCACTGCATTTAAGGTGTCACAAGAAATATTTGATAAACTTATAAAATACCGAACTAACAATTAACTAAAAATGAACAGATTCAGAAATCTATTTTTGATTTGCCTCCTCACTCATGCAGGAGTTTCCATTCATGCTTCACAAATCAAGCAAGCCTTACCTGATGAGACAGCCACTATTCAAAGGGCTATTGACTCATGTGCGAATGCCGGAGGAGGCACGGTGACTATAAAGCCGGGAGTGCATATGATCAAGCCAATTTACCTGAAAAGTAAAATTACGTTATATTTGACCGAAGGAGCTACCCTGATGGCTACTGATAACCCGGATGATTTTATGGTCGATGGAAGGTATGTGGCGCTGATCAATGGAAAATCACTAACCGATGTTACAATAGCCGGCAAAGGGATCATCGATGGCAATGGTGCCGGCTGGTGGAAACGTTTCCTCGACAGTAACCGTAAAATACCGAGACCCAGGATGATTGTCCTGAACAATGTTAAGAATCTTACGATGGAGGATGTTACCCTAAAAAATTCTCCCACTTTCCTCTTTGTTCCCACAGACTGTGAGAATGTAACTATTAAAAATGTATATGTAACTGCTCCGGATTCTGCACCAAATACAGATGGCATTGATCCTTCTCGTTGTAAAAACATAACCATTACGAATTGTAAATTCGATGTTGGCGACGACTGCATCGCTGTAAAATCGAATAAAACGGAAAAAGGAACAGGATTTGAATGTGAAAACCTGGAAATCAGGGATTGTATCTTTTACCATGGCCACGGACTTTCCATTGGGAGTGAAACTTCAGGAGGTGTAAATAACATGAGGGTTGACAACTGTAAGTTTTATGGAACGGAAAACGGGATTCGTATTAAATCTTCGAATGAGCGGGGCGGAAAGATAGAGAACATAAGTTATTCCAATATTACCATGGAAAATGTTGGCAAGCCCATACTTTTTGACTTCACGTATGTGGATAAGAATTCTATTTACCGTGACGGACCAAAAGCAGCAGCCATCAACATTCCTTCTCTCAGCGGAATAACCATAAAGAATCTGGTAGCAACCGGAGCATCGAAAGCCGGGATTATGCTTGGGACACCGGAAAGCATCCTCAAAGATATAATTCTTGAAAATGTCACTATCTCAGCCAAAACAGGTATGCAGATTGAAAATGCCAAAGGGTTAAAATTTGAAAACGTTAAAGTTAACGTTCAGAAAGGAGAGGTTTATATACTTAAAAATGCGGAAGGAACTGGACTGAATTAAGTCCAGTTTATCGATGGAGAAGGGGCCTAAAATAGGGAATTGAGCGTAGTGTCCGGAGACTACGCTCAGCGCTCCGACTTGTTGCACAGAGCATTCCGCTGGGTGTAATCTCCGGATTATGTTGTCCTAAAACTTTTCAGATTCTTTTAAATAGTTATTAAAACGTATATCTTACCGAAACCAGAAAGCGGTTGTTTACCGTAGGATCCTGTGCATCTTTTACCGATTGCTTCCTGAAAGTACCATAAACAGCACTATTTCTGATATATTCCACACCGATATCTACCGGTCCTGAGATATAATAAAAACGAGGTGCAATACGTAACAGACTTCGAATATCAGAGTTTCTGCAGAGATCAGAAGTATAAGGTTTAGAAGCAATCACGTTCTTATTGGTTCCAAGATTTTCCGCATAACCGATAAACAAGCCGGGTTTAAATTTATTTCCTGTACTTTCAACATCGAACCATGTGGTCACAACGGTGATATTCGCGTAATCATACTCACCCTTTGCATTGACTGAACCTTCTACCGGTAAATAACCACCAATCAGGCCGGCATTGGTGAAGTTCTGAGTCAGGTTTCCCTGCACTTTTAATGTCATGATGGGAAGTTTATAACCCAAACAGGCTTGGAGATGATAACTTGACACTATCTTAGTGGCTTCATATCTTGCTGTCCCAGCCGAAGTAGTTAAGTACGGTTTAAGAAACTGATATCCGTAAGTAAGGGCAAAAAAGAGATTGTTTATACTGCCGTATTGAAATTGGGCATCAATAGCAGGAAGCCCTGAATTTCTTTGTGAGTTGTTTCCTTTGGGTTCAATCGGATGATGAGTGGTATAACCCATGATGGCACCTGACAATTTTAACTTATCAGCGAGCTGATAAGTTAACCTGGCCTGTGCGGCTCTGATTTGTGGCTGAAAAGTAGTTCCCGATGCGAACAGGACGGTATTGGCGGCAAATTCACTTATACTCATAAGCGTCCAGGTTTGTCCCAGCAATAATTGAGTTTTGTTCCAATCCAGCCTCGCATAAGCATGTCTGAGACCAACCATAAATTTGCTGTCGTCTCCCATGCCAAGAAAATCTGCTTCGATCAGGCTGGATACTTTAGCTCCAAAGGCAGATACACCGCTGGCACTTATTTTGAAACGTGATTGTAAACTCAACATGGTAAATTGATTGATACGGTTGGTATCATTGCCAGCTGCATCCAGCCCTCTTTTAACCGGATAGTTGTAGCTTTCGCCATCGCGGCTTTCAACAGACCTGTAAGTATCGTAAAAAGTTTCGGTGCGAATGTAACCACCTACTTTTATAACTGGTTTTTCCGTATTATCCTGGGCAACAGATTTATATACATGAAGAGGAATTATTAGCAATGTCAGTAAAAGAAGTTTTCTCATAGTAAATAATTTAGATTCGATTTAGAGCGACAAAAATAATTAGTTTCCATTAGAAACCTAATTTACAAAATAGAGAGCAGAATATTAATTAATTATAATGATTTAGATCACCCTTTCAGGAGAAATTGAACATTCAGATTATTTTTAAATTATGAAGTTTTTTGATTAAGGTTCCCAATTCTTTATCTTGCAACCACATAATGACTACATCATATGATTAGAACTCTTCTTATCTTCCTGGGATTATCATTGGGTCTGATTTGTGCAAATAGCCAGGAAAATGTGGTAATTCCTTCTCCTAAAGAATATCGTTCAACCGGATCAAGGTTTTTAATAACAGACAGTTTTTCCGTATCTGTATCTGCACCCGAAAACTCACGGATCCATACTGCTGTTGAAAGGATGCTAAGAAGGATTAAAGGTAGGACTGGACTCTTCATTAATCAATATAAGGCTTCCGGTAAGGTCACAAAAGCCTGTATGCAGATAATTGCTGATAAAACTGCAGAAAATAAGCTTGGTGAAGATGAATCGTATTCGCTAACTATTGATTCGAACCATATCTTCCTGAAATCGGCAATGGATCTGGGAGCTTTGCATGGTATCGAAACTTTGCTTCAACTGCTTCAGAATGATAGTTCAGGATATTATTTCCCGGCTTGCATAATTAACGATTCTCCCCGTTTCGCATGGCGTGGATTATTAATTGATGTTGGCCGTCATTTTATCCCGATCGATGTAATTAAACACAATATCGACGGGATGGCTGCCGTTAAAATGAATGTCCTTCATTTGCATTTGACCGAAGATCAGGGTTTTCGAATTGAATGTAAGACATTTCCTAAACTTCATCAATTAGGTTCGGAAGGGCAATATTTTACACAGGAGCAGATAAAGGATATCATAGCTTATGCTGATGAACGTGGAATCAGGGTTCTACCGGAATTTGATATTCCCGGTCATACCTCAAGCTGGTTTGCCGGATATCCTGAGCTGGCCAGTGGTTCGGGGCCATATTCAGTTGAGGATAAATTTGGGGTATTGTTACCGGCAATGAATCCTGCCAATGAAAGCACGTATCAATTTCTTGATACTTTTTTTAAAGAAATGACAGCCCTTTTTCCTGATGAATACATGCATATCGGAGGAGACGAGAACAATGGGAAGGAATGGGATGCAAATCCTGCAATACAGGAATTTAAACTTAAAAATAACCTACCGGATAACAATGCATTGCAGGCATATTTTAACAGGCGTATCCTGGATATTCTTACAAAATATGGTAAGAAAATGGTAGGGTGGGATGAGATTATGCAACCTCAGTTACCTAAAAACATTCTTATTCACAGTTGGCGGAAAGATGGGTTGATACAAGCCATAAAGAACGGATTTCCGGTAATACTCTCCAAAGGATATTATATCGATTTGATGCAACCTGCTGAAGTCTATTATAAAACTGATCCTTTGCCCGATTCTTTGGCTCTTACCGAAGATCAGAAGAAACTTGTTCTTGGCGGCGAGGCAACAATGTGGAGTGAAATGGTAACTGAAGAAACTATCGATTCACGCATCTGGCCTCGCACCATAGCTATTGCAGAACGTTTATGGTCCCCTGCAAACATCACAGACGTCGCATCCATGTACAAAAGACTTGACAGGGTAAGTATACAATTGGAAGAGCTTGGTCTTGCTCATGAG
>DATBXH010000552.1:0-3732 GCA_036514375.1 Bacteroidales bacterium
TTTAAAGTTTCATAAAAATTAGATCCGGTATAATCTTGATATGTTTTTTTCCAGGGAATTTATGCGAATAAAAAAAAATCGTGTAGGTTTGTGGATTGTTTTAAAATAACCAAATTAGAAAAACCGTGGATTTATTTGATAAGATTAAAAACAACAAAGGGCCTCTGGGGCAATATCAGAAGGATGCCCAGGGTTACTTTATGTTTCCCAAACTGGAAGGGGAAATAATGCCAAGAATGAAGTTTCGTGGTAAGGAAATGCTTACCTGGAGCTTGAATAATTATCTTGGTCTGGCTAATCATCCTGAAGTTAGAAAGGCAGATGCCGAAGGTGCCAAAGAATATGGTTTGGGAGCACCGATGGGTGCAAGAATGATGTCTGGTCAAACCAGACTGCATGAAGAACTTGAGCGTCAGTTAGCCGAATTTGAAAAGAAAGAAGACGCCTACCTGGTAAATTTTGGTTACCAGGGAATGATTTCAATAATTGACACCTTATTGACCCGTCATGATGTTGTTGTTTACGATTCGGAAGCTCATGCCTGCATTATTGACGGTCTGCGTTTGCACATGGGAAAACGATTCGTATATCCTCACAACGACATGGCAAGGTTCGAAAAAGAACTGGAAAAAGCAGTCAAATTGGCAGATGAGCAAAAAGGTGGTGTACTTGTTATTACCGAAGGAGTGTTCGGAATGTCAGGCGACTTAGGTAAAATCAATGAAATTGTGAAATTCAAAAAGAAATATAACTTCCGTATCTTAATAGACGATGCTCATGGTTTTGGAACCATGGGACCCAACGGTCGGGGTACTACGGAACATTTCGGTGTGATGGACGAAGTTGATCTTTATTTTGGCACATTTGCAAAAGCAATGGCTGGTATTGGAGGCTTTGTAGCCGGACCGGAAGTTGTTATCGATTACCTCCGGTATAACATGCGTTCGCAAATATTTGCAAAATCGTTACCTATGCCGATGGTTGTTGGTGCGTTAAAACGGTTGGAACTAATCAAGACACAGCCCCACCTTCGTGAAAATCTTTGGAAGATTGTAAATGCACTGCAAAGTGGTCTTCGTGCCAAAGGTTTCAATCTGGGTAAAACAGAATCACCGGTAACCCCTGTAATTCTGAGTGGAAGTGTCCCGGAAGGAACAAATATCATCTTAGATTTACGCGAGAATTATAATATCTTTTGTTCTATCGTAGTCTACCCGGTAGTTCCGAAGGATGTAATTATGTTAAGAATTATTCCTACGGCAGCCCACACTTTGGAAGATGTGGAATATACCATCAATGCATTTGCTGAAGTTCAGCAAAAACTGAAAGCCGGAAAATATATGGGCGACCATGTTGTGATGGCACAATAAAATAAAAGATGACAAAATAGCAAAGGGCTGATTTGAAATAAATCGGCCCTTTAATTTTACAGCAGTATTGGGTTGCAGAAACGGAAGATCATTCTATATTGAAGAATTAAATTGCTTCGCCGAAAAACACAAACCTATTACCCTCATCACCTCATTTCTTAATCACCTGGTCACTTATAATTAATGTCTCTCTGCCAGATACCGTTCCGCGTCCAATGCGGCCATACAACCTGTGCCAGCTGCTGTAATAGCCTGACGATAATACTTATCCTGTACATCTCCGCAAGCAAAAACTCCTGGCACATTGGTTTTAGATGTACCAGCCTCTGTTAAAATATATCCGGTTTCATCCATAGCCACGAACGGCTTGAATATATCTGAATTGGGCTGATGACCAATAGCTACAAAAAAACCGTCAATATTAATCTTAACTTCTTCTCCCTTGGAATTAACTAACGTCACACCGGTCACTCCCATTTCGTTACCATTAATTTCTTTGGTCGCATGTTCAAACAATACTTCAATATTAGCAGCATTCAGAACCCTGTGCTGCATTGCTTTCGAGGCTCTCAGATAGCTCTTCCGGACAATTAAATATACTTTTTTGCACAAACCTGCCAGATAACTGGCTTCTTCGCAAGCTGTATCTCCTCCGCCAACAACAGCAACCACTTTACCTTTATAAAAAAATCCATCACAGGTGGCACATGCAGAAACTCCAAATCCTTTATATTTTTCTTCTGATGGAAGCCCAAGATATTTAGCTGTTGCGCCTGTTGCAATAATTACGGAATCGGCTTCAATCCACTTTTCATCATCAATCAATATTTTTTGCGGAACGGTTGAAAAATCTACTTTTGTGGCATAACCGAAACGAACGTCTGTCCCGAATCGAGCTGCTTGTTTCTTTAAATCTTCCATCATTACGGGTCCGGTAATACCTTCAGGGTAACCTGGGAAATTTTCAACTTCAGTAGTAGTAGTTAACTGGCCACCAGGTTGTAATCCTTCATAAAGAACAGGTGACAGATTAGCCCGGGCTGCATATATAGCAGCTGTGTATCCGGCAGGTCCGGACCCGATGATCAAACACTTAACATGTTCTGCAGTTCCTGAAATAGTTTTATTTTCTGGCTTTTCACTCAAATTGTCCATCGTTTTAAAAAGACTCATAATTAAAGTTTTAAGTTTACGTTTTAAAAATACAAAGTATCGTATTATAATCAAAGTTCGTTTTCAAATGTCATACCACTTAAAAAAACCTGAAAATTTTGCAGATTCTCCCAAGTTGATTATTTTTGCCGTGCCTTTGAAAAAAGGAACTTACACACTCAATCACACCCACACTCAATCACAAACATCAATTCGGGGTGTAGCGCAGTTGGCTAGCGCACTTGCATGGGGTGCAAGGGGTCGGAAGTTCGAGTCTTCTCACCCCGACAATTCGGGATTTATCCCAAAACAAAAGCCTGCAAATGTTATGATTTGCAGGCTTTTCCATTTTTTGCATATCAATATCAATTGAACAATTTCAGCGAAAATGAGAACTAAAAGGTGAACCAAATTAAAGTTTAATTTAGTTCACCTAAAACGATGCAAAAAGCATTAAATCAATACAATGTATCGTTTCATTTGGTCTTGTTTGAACAGGTTTGGAGGTCATTTTTGGAGCTTTTCCGGTGAACCAAATCAAGTAAAAACAAAAACTCAAAAGCTGAATTGTCATGAGATCAAACAACACTTTCGGAGTGCAGTTTATAACTCGCTCTAACAAAGCTAAAAACGGAAAGTATCCACTTTATGCCCGGATTTCCGTCGACGGTCGCCGCATGGAAATTTCACTAAAACGATTCATTTACCCCGACAACTGGAATGATGCAAAAGGCACAGCCAGAGGCAAAAATGATGAGGTTAGGTCCTTAAATACTTTCCTTGAACAAGTCCGTAGCCGGTTGACCGAATGTTACCAGGAGCTGCTGTTAAAGAAAAAATTGGTTACTGCAGAGGCAGTAAAAGACCTCTTTTGTGGTGTTGAAGAAAAAGAACACTCTCTGATGACTCTCTTTGATTACCACAACAACGAAATGAAAAATATTCTGGAATGGGGAACCATGAAGAACTACTATACCACAAAAAACTATTTCCAGTTATACCTGAAGGAGGTCCTTCACACATCCGATATTTACCTTTCCCACCTCAACTATAAATTTCTGGTAGGCTACCAGAAATTTATGAAGGAACGTAAGCCACTTCTACCTAAAAAGCCTTGCGGTCAAAACACCGTCATGAAACATATTGAGCGGCTCAGGAAGGTTGTTAACCTGGCTATCAAAAACGAGTGGTTGGACCGGGATCCATTCAC
>DATBXH010000553.1:0-2425 GCA_036514375.1 Bacteroidales bacterium
TCCGGATATTAAATACCTTCCTGGAACAAGTCCGCAGTCGGTTAACCGAATGTTACCAGGAACTATTATTGAAGAAAAAGCTGGTCACTGCAGAGGCAGTAAAGAGCTTGTTTTGTGGTGTCGAAGAAAAGGAACATTCGTTAATGAGCCTTTTTGATTATCACAATAACGAAATGAAAAACGTCTTGGAATGGGGTACATTAAAAAACTATTATACCACAAAAACCTATTTCCAATTATATCTAAAGGAAGTACTTCACACGTCCGATATCTACCTTTCTCAACTTAATTACAGATTTATTATAGGCTATCAAAAGTTCATGAAAGAGCGCAAGCCCCTTTTACCCAAAAAGCCTTGCGGCAATAACACCGTTATGAAGCATATCGAAAGACTCAGAAAAGTGGTTAACCTGGCCATCAAAAACGAGTGGTTGGATCGGGATCCGTTCATGAAGTTTCAACCTTCTTTTATCCGGAACGATCGCCAATTTTTAACAGCTGACGAGCTGGCAGCTATTGAAGCAAGAGACTATTCCATTGTAAGGCTGCAGCATGCCAAAGATATGTTTGTATTCAGTTGCTACACAGGTCTGGCTTATATCGATGCTTTTAACCTCACGCCTCAGAACCTCAGCATTGGCATTGATAGTGGTTATTGGATAACTACCTGCAGGAAGAAAACAGACCAGCCAGTTAGAATTCCCCTGCTCCCAAAAGCAATGGAAATTATTGAGAAGTACAAGACTCATCCTTATGTAATTGCCAAAGGAAAGCTTCTTCCAGTATATTCCAATCAGAAGCTCAATGCCTATCTCAAAGAAATAGCGGATTTGTGCGGAATTACAAAACCATTAACTTTCCATATAGCTCGTCACACCTTTGCCACAACCGTAACGCTTACCAATGGTGTACCCATCGAAACGGTTTCTAAATTATTGGGGCATACCAGTATTAAAACCACACAGATTTATGCCAAAGTAATTGAAAAGAAGGTAAGCGATGATATGAGAAGCCTGAGGGATACTTTATTAAATAAACAAAGCAAATCAGAATCGAAAGCTGAGGTTTGTTGTGATAAATAAATTAAAATTAGTGCATAGGAATTAAAGTTATTCCTATGCAAATACCCTCCCCCTGATACCAACAAATTCGTGCAAAACGAACTCCATGGTGTGAATTCGGTGGTCGAGGTTTAAAAAATGCCAATAAACCGTTAATCCCGACACATTTTATTTTAATCGTTCATAATTATTAGTGTTCGCAATATTTTCTGGTTCATAAATTTTATCTTCAGGTCCAACAGTAATTGTAAGAATATACTTTGATAAGTTTTGCCTGTCTGCATAACCTTTTGATGCATCAAGTGCAACTTTTTCAAATTCTAAATCTTGACCATACATATATCTGAATGTTAGCTGGTGTGAAAATGGAAGGCCAAATTTATATAATTGGGTGTCAAAGTGTTTGACTTGTAGAGCTAAATTTAACGGAAGTGCTACTGAATGTGTTGTCGGCATTAATCGCAAAGTTCTGTAATGATGTCTATAGTATAATTCTTCCTCAAAATAAGTTGGCACAAAACCTGTTATTGGCTCGTAGTCATAAAGTAATAGTCTTGCGCGAGGAGCATTAGCATTTATAGTTTCAAGTTGAACTTTCCTAACAGCATCGAAAGTTACTGCTCCTTCGGCTCGTTTTTTTGCTTCAAGATAACCGACACCTTCAAGTTTTTCACCGTCAGGAAATGTTATATTTAGTATTATTGCTATGTCTCCATATTTTGTTTCAGTTAATGTCCCACTTTGCTTAAACGCATTTATATAAACTTTGGAAACTCCTCTTAAATCCACAATTATTTTATTTGATAATTTCCTAGTCAAAGCAATAAGAAAATTAATTGTCAATTGGTCCTCGTCCCAGTAACCTGGCAAAAGTTTTTTTACTTCACTCTCTAAAATTCCTTCTATTTCGAATGTAAATTCAGCCAATGTCATTTTCATTTTCTTTATTAGTTATTATTTCTTTTCTTACACAGAAGACAAAACTAAATATCGCTGACCTTGTAAGTTGTAATAAATGTTTAGTTTGTTTTTCAAAATTTTCTTCCGTTGTTGTTTCAGCAAAGTTCTCGCTTTGCCAAACTTTGCTTTGATATTCATTGTCAGTTAACGAAAATATACCATGCTCTAATCGATTTCGCCATGTTTTGTAGAAACCAAATTCTCCATCTTTTTTATGTAAATCACATGCTATACTAAATAAAGCGCTTAGATGAATGTTTTTAAATGAATTTATAGAGGTCATTAGATAAATACATATATTTGTACCCAACAAAATCAAGGGATACATGAAATTATTCAAAGGTCAAAACCTGATAGAGTTTGCTGAATACTTCGATTCGGAAGGAAGATGTTTAGAATATCTG
>DATBXH010000554.1:0-4438 GCA_036514375.1 Bacteroidales bacterium
CGTGTTATCTTGGGATTAGCAGCAATACTGGCTTCTATTGTATTTACCTGGCTGATTACGTTTTCGTTTACTAAAGGAATAAACGCAACGGTAAAGGCTTCACGCCAGATAGCAAATGGCAACTTAGAAATAAAAATTGACAGCTACTGGCTGGATAGAAAAGACGAGATTGGAGATTTGCTAAGGTCTTTCCGAACGATGGCCGACAAATTAAAAACGGTGGTCGTTTCCATCATAAATTCATCGGAAATAATTGCCACTGCCGGGCAACAGGTAAGCAGCGCTACCCAACAGTTGTCGCAGGGGGCTAACGAACAGGCCTCAGCAGTTGAAGAAATATCATCGTCTGTTGAGCAAATGACATCGAACACCCATCAGAATGCCGAAAACGCACATCATGCAGAAAAAGTAGCATCTCTGGCATCGACAAATATCCAGCAAAGTAACATTGCCATTAAAGGGTCTACCAACTCTATGAAAGCGGTCGCCAGTAAGATTTCCATCATAGGTGATATTGCTTTCCAAACGAATTTACTTGCTCTTAATGCAGCCGTTGAGGCCGCACGTGCAGGAGAACACGGTAGGGGTTTTGCAGTAGTGGCTGCCGAAGTACGTAAACTGGCCGAACGTAGCCGTACCGCCACAGATGAAATAAATATACTTTCCAAAACAGGTGTTGAAACAGCCGAGAATGCTGCCAGACAATTTGAGGAAGTGGTTCCCGAAATAGACCGTACAACCAAACTCGTGCAGGAAATTTCTGCTGCAAGCGGAGAGCAAAGCTCAGGGATAAACCAGATTAGCACCTCAATCCAGACCCTCAATCATGTAACCCAGCAAAATGCAGCAGCATCGGAAGAAATGTCCACCAGCGCTGAAGAACTGGCAAACCAAGCTGAGGAACTTAAAGAATTGATTAGCTACTTTAAAGTGGATACAAATGGTAAAGGTTCTACTCACAAAACCAAGGCTTACTTTCTTCATGCCAGCGATATTAAAAATGATGGCAAAGTTGTACTTCCTGTAAAAAGCGGGAAAGACATTGCTATTCAAACGAATGAATTGAAAGAACACTCTGACAAAGACTATGAAAAGTTTTGATTTAAAACAACTAGTTCTCTTCGTGGATGGTGAGCTTGATGATGATGAAAAAAGGGATATTAGCGATAGATTAAGGACAGATCGGTCATTATATGAAATGATGATACTTGTAAAAGAAGTCAATAATGTTTTATCTGATAACAACTTAATTTCATTCAAAGAATGCATAATTAAAGCAAAAAAGGAATTTTTAATCACCGAGAAATGTGATGAAAAAAACTATTATCCAAATAAGAGAACTGAAAGAATATTCTGAAATCGCGGTTCTTTTTTCAAATTATATAATTCGAATTAACATCAATAAATGTTTTGTATTAAGTTTAAACCATACAGATATATTATTCTCCTTGTAATTTTTCTCAATCTTTTTCATTTTACATCTTATGCCCAGTTTTCCAAATCAAAAGAGACTATTTCTTCCGGACTATATGTCTTTATTGTAAATACTACCTGGAGAACCGAGAATTCCATAACTAAGTTTCAGATTGGTGTTTTGGACAGTGATACTGTTTTTTATAATCTTCTTATAAAAAAATATGAAGGTGTTAAAATAAAACGTAAACCGTCAATTATTCTTCATTTCTCAAAAATCGAAGACATAAAATCTACACAAGTACTTTATGTTGGAAGGATGTTTAACAAATATATCGGGGAAATCTCAAAGGTAATTGAGGGTAATAATACTTTGCTTATAACGAATATCTGTGGTGATGATAAGTATAGGATGATTGACTTTAACGGTATCCTGAGGAAAAAACTATTTGAAGTAAACGAGGAAAACATTGAAAAAGCCGGGCTCAAGCTTTCTCAACAATTTATAGAGTTTGCAGAGGGAAGGATTGGTTGGCAGGAACTATACATTCATTCTGAATCGCTGTTGGATCGAGAACGTGATATTGTAAATACTCAATTAAACACGATTAATAAGAGGCAGAATATCATAAATTGTCAAATGGACACAATTAAAAAAGTTCAACATACTGTTATAAACCAATCAAATGAAATCTTTAAACAAAACCAGATTTTGAAAATGCAGCGTTTAATCCTTGTGCTTTTGGGATTAATACTGATTCTTGTTTTAGTTTTTTTATTCTTTATTTTCCGTAGTTATCATCAAAAGAAAGAAGCCAATAGGACTATTACACAAAAAAATATTGAAATAGCCCAGGCTTATGAAGAAATTCTGGCTCAGCGGGATGAGATAGAAGCCCAGCGTGATATGGTAATTACGCAAAAGAAACAAATTGAAAACATTTATCAGGAACTTACTGATAGTATCCGCTATGCTTCGCTAATTCAAACAGCAGTTCTTCCTAACAATCAAAAAATAAAAGAAATAATACCAAACGATAATTTCATTCTTTATAAACCGAAGAATATTGTTAGTGGAGACTTTTTCTTTATCGAAAAATATAAAAACAGGTCATTTATTGCTGTTGGCGACTGTACAGGTCATGGCGTTCCAGGAGCTTTTATGAGTATGCTCTCTATGGGATTTTTAAAAGAAATAGTTTATAACCAGCCACTGATACAGGCGGATCAGGTATTAAACCATTTAAGGACTAAAATAATAAGTGCTTTGCAACAAAAAGGTTTAGAAAGTGAGCTAAAGGACGGTATGGATCTTTCTTTATTGATTATTGACAATGACACATCTCAATGTCACTGGGCTGGTGCTTACATTTCATTATATATGTATTCGGTTCTGGAACAAAAATTAGTAGAAATTAAACCCGACAAACAACCGATTGCGATCTATCCAGAGATGCAGGAATTTACCAACCATGAGATAAGCTTGCAACGAGGAGATGTATTGTACCTTTTCACTGATGGTATCGTTGACCAATTTGGAGGGCCTATCGGGAAAAAATTCATGTACAAGCAATTTCGGGAATTACTTTTTGCGAACAGTCCAAAACCCATGTATGAACAATATCAGATAATTAGGAATGCAATTGAAAAATGGAGAACTTCTTATGACATAGAATACGAGCAAACTGATGATATTACTGTGCTTGGACTAAAAATGTAAATATCATTGAAGTCATTCTCCCAAACAGTATTTATAAAATTGAAAGCACAAATACCGGATTAAAATTTGAAAAAGATGTAATGATATAAGTATTTCACGGGTGATTTACGTCAACGTACAAGCTTTGTATAAGCCTCTAATTATATTTTGATTTTTAAAGCATATAGTTTAGTCGTTAGATTATTTAATGTTATCTAACAACTAACACCAATTAGAAACAACATGAAAAAATTAACTGACATTAAAATTGGCTGGCGCCTCAATCTTGTTTTAGGGGCTGTTGTAACTGCTATTTTTCTTGTTTTGGGTACAATAATTACCGAATTTCAGAAAAAGCAGATTTTCACCGATACAGATTTGCGCATGGGCGAACAGGCTCACGACCTCGCTGTTTACGTAAAAAGTGTCATATCCGAACGTCAGGAACAAGTCAAATCGAATATGAATGTCGCAAGTGCCATTTTTATAAAGCAAGGAATTGTTTCAGTAAATAACAAAGTATTAGTCATAATTAAGGCTAAAAATCAACTTACCAGCGAAGTAACCGACATTTCCATCCCGGCAATGTTGTTGTCTGGCAAACCATTGTATCAGGATTATAATTTTGTTGATGAAATTAAATCGCGTACCGGTTCCACATCGACCATATTTCAACGTATCCCTCAGGGTTTTTTACGCATTTCTACCAATGTTAAAGACAAAGATGGAAACAGGGCGATTAATACCTTTATTCCTGAAACCTCACCAGTAGTTCAGGCAATTGAAAAAGGACAAACATACATAGGACGTGCTTATGTGGTAAATGACTGGTACCTTACAGCTTATTGCCCAATTTATGTCAATGACCGTATAGAAGGTATGCTTTATGTCGGCATACCTGAAAAAGACATGAAAAATATAAAAGCTGCTTTTTCACAGAAGAAATACTTTGAAACAGGCTATCCATTTCTTGTGGACAAGTCGGGCACGTTTATAATTCACCCAAAAAATGAAGGGGTTAATGTAGCTAACGAGCTTTTCTTTCAGCAAATCATAAAAGCAGGTGTGCAATCAGGTAAAACAGAGTATCTGTGGGAAGGCAGTCAGAAATATCAGTATTTTGAATACATTCCAGAAATTGAATCGTACGTTTCAGTATCTATTTACAAACATGAGTTGTTAGGGATTGTCCATAAAACATACTGGACACTATGTATAACATTCATACTTGGCCTGGGAATATTCTTTTTGGTCAATTATTTGTTAAGTATTACCATTACACGGCCTCTTGATGCTAGTGTATGGTTAAGTAAACAAATAGCCGCT
>DATBXH010000555.1:0-4897 GCA_036514375.1 Bacteroidales bacterium
TGTCCCCTGATTAATAGCATTTCCAGTTGCTACAACTACGGTGTCTTTTATCGCGATTTCCTTACCACTTTTATTTCTTATTTTTAGACTGTACGGATATTTACCAGCCTGCTGAAACACTTTTGAAACCGTGGC
Source organism: Bacteroidales bacterium (assembly GCA_036514375.1). GTDB lineage: Bacteria > Bacteroidota > Bacteroidia > Bacteroidales > JAAUTT01 > JAAUTT01. The sequence continues at coordinate 136 of DATBXH010000555.1, forward strand.
GCCGGACAAACTACCATCAGCAAACTGCCAGGTAGTTTCGTATTTGTCGCAATTCAGGTCGTGCGTTGTTTCTGTATAATAATTATTCAGATTATAATTCGTTGAAAATTGGACTTCATCGCCAGGGCACGAATTCATTGGAGTCTTAATTAACGTTGGAGTTAGCATCAGAAGTGTATCTGAAATCGTAATTTTTAAAGAATCGGTTTTCGAATAATTACAACCATTCGTTACCGTTAGTTTTGCGTAATAGATACCTTCTTTTTTATACGAATGAACCGGAGAAGATAATGTTGACGTGGCAGAATCACCAAAGTTCCATTTTACCTTACTTTCGCCGCCGAATTGCATAAATTGGATATCGGTATTCGTATTGGTTACCGGATAATAAGCGTATGGATATACGGATACCGATGAATTATTCCCGACGGTTAAACTGCTCGTTAAGGTAGTGTCGACTCCACATCCGTTTACAAGCGTAACGGAATAATTGTAAGTCCCTGCAGCGCTATACGATGTTGTAGCGTAAGTACGGTATCCCTTCTGACCATTTCCAAAATCCCATGTTATCGATGGGTAATAATTGGTTTGAAATGAAACCTGATCACCGGGACAAATAGTGTTTGAAGAGGTTGTAAAATTTATCGATGCAAATTCAGTATTGTTCGAGATGATATGAAAGGTATCTATCCTGGATGCTTTATTGCCGCAATAATTGGTTATTTCTGTTTTAACCGGATAATTCCCCGATTTAAGATATACGTGACCCAGGTCGTACTTGTCGTTCGTAAAATAGCCGTCTCCAAAATCGACCTTAAATAATTTAACGTCATCATACATGCCATTAGCACTCACATACACCATATCTCCCGGGCATGCTTTATCGGTGGATAAAGTTACGGAACTCACATCAACAGGTTTATCTATCACATGGATAGTGTACTTGAATGAGGTGTCGGCCCCGCAACCATTTCGTAAGGTAAGTGTAACAGGGTAATTTCCGAATGCAGCATAAACATGATTTGAATAAGAATTTTGAGAAGAGTCCTTATCTCCAAAATCCCAGTTTAGCGAGGCCGCGGTTGGACCATAATACTGAAAATCTACGTTTGAATTAGGGCAAACATTATCGTCGATAGAGGTGCTATTCGTGAAACTCGCCCGAAGATTTCCTTTAATTTCGATGCTGTCTTTTAATAAGGTATCCCTGCCGCAGTAGTTCGTTACCTTTGCGGTAAGATAATATTTACCCGTATTTTTAAATAGATGTTTGACAGAATTTCCAGCGGTTGAGCTGCCATCTCCAAACGTCCATTCAGCACCTGCGATATTGCCATTGATAGTAAAACCGATAAGTTCGTTCGGGCATGCAATATTTTTCCCTTTGCTTATTTGTAGCCCACCTTCCCATGGATTTGTTTTGGAAACTGTGATCGTATTTTTAATCGTGGTATCGCTGCCACATCCATTTTTGAATTTTATGCTGCACAGGTAAGTGCCCTCTGTTGCATATGAATGATCGAAATAGCTGGAATTGGAAATTTTGGTTCCATCGCCAAGGTCTGCCTCAAAGGGATAGTTGTTTTCCGAGTAACAATTGATCGAGAAGGGTTGAGTGGGGCATAGTTCTTTTGCTGAAAGGTAAACATCGAAATATCCTGACATCTTCTGGTTCTCTGCAATCCGGATCGTGTCCTTTATGGTATCTGAACCACAGAGGCCTTTACCAATCACAGTAATATTGTACTTGCCAGTCTTGGAATATGTATGAGTATATGAAATACTTGTGGGAGAGCCGTCGCCATAATTAAAGGTAAGTGTAACCCCGTGACCATTGTAACTAATGGGTATGTTATCTCCGGGACAGGCCTTTTTAGGATAATCAATACCATTCAATCCATTAACATATGCGTAATTACTTGCAGAACCAAGGTATTTATAATCTTTGTCGTACATATAAACGGAAATGGAATGGTAGCCTTTTTCGGTTAATGTCACTGACGTATCTTTACTCAGGGTCAGATGATTGTTGTATGTGTAATCAAAATTCCACCGGTAATATTTAACGGAGGGGTCGGTGGCTAAACATGTCGCATTTACTTTCAGTGGAGAACATCCTTCTTTAACATCTAGTTGGATTGTTTGGCCGATGGAAAGGCCTGGAATCAGAATTGCTGCAAGAATAGTAAAAAATTGTTTCATAAGCTTAAACGTATAAATTATTATTAAGATCACTTCCTTAACAAGACTCCTGGTTTATAATAGTAACTTGTTTACAATAGGTTTGAATGTAAAATGATACGGAGTTTTTAAATTTTAGATACGTTTTTCTGACTTATGAATGATTATTCAAATAGAATCTTATTAATTCAACTCCAACTTTCTCAAACATCGCCGTCAGGTTAAGAATTCAGTATGACTGGGTTAATTAATTGATCTTTCCGTGATACATCCGAAGTATAAAGTCTACAAATTAAACGCCTGGTAATTCAAACTCGCGGCTTCCCATCCTTAAATATTGACCAAATCCGGATCGTTATCCAGATATTCGTTTCCCTCTGCAGTCCGGTAGCTGTGCGTATTGCCTGTTGGTTGATTCTTATCTTTATTAGGATTAATGGCCAGGCTTATCAGGAACAGGCAAACTCCCAGCGGTCGCCAAACGATAGTGAGAAAAAACAAATATTTCGCTTTTAATCCAAATCGCTTCACATCGTTAAAAATAAGGATGGCGGTCAGAATATTGAATGAAAACCCTAAAAAGGTCGGAATATAAGCAGCCCAGATAAGGTCTTTTGAACTATATACAAATTGCCTGAAGTATAATTGAAATGACCAATCGAAGACATCCTCTGTGAGATAAAGAATCACGAGAATCAGTGCATATTTGCTGATTACTTTTGTAATGTTATTTTGGTTAGTCATGGCTAAGGTTTTGATTAGGTAAGAAACTCTCGATAAAATAGAACATCGTTCCTGCCAAAGGAAATAGCGCCCCCAGAACCGGAATGACATAATAATTTCGTATCTCCCGGCGGCAATCGAAGTATAAGATAAGGCCAAACAGGATACTGACGATGTGCGTTGGAACTATCATCGCCAACTGATATGCTTTATCTAGACTCCCGAAACTGGTGAGATCAATCAGCCGCGGTAGAAAAGCCGTAGACAGAAAATTCAAGACGAAGATTCCTATGAATAGCAATACGTATTTTAAAACTTTCTTCTTGAGTTTTTTCATGGGTAGTTATTTTTTAAAAGTTTAGTACATATGCGGCCACAATAAGTGTATGCTGCAGCATGTTATTTTATAAATTTGAAATCTCCATGACCACGATATACTTTATTGCCTGAATATATTTTATAGTAAGCCCGATACAATTCATTGCCCGCAAACTGCGAGTCATTTATTGTGATGAAACTATATGTAACAGAATCAAATTGTACCTTAATATTCAAATTATTATCAACGATTCTTAAATCATAATACATGTTTGACTCTAACTGAAAAGCCAGACATATCATTGTTTTTGCCGGATTAGGATATCCTGCCGTAACTACTGTGGCATTTGGCTTAGCTGTTTCAGTCGCAACAGTATTTGAATTATTTATTTTAAAAAGATTCTCCTCAGTTAAAGACCATTTGTCGTTGAATTTCCAATCGGTTGTATCGATGTTACCCGCATTGTTAGCTGAATCATCACGTTCCGTTATTCCGGAGATAGTAATTAATCCTTTCGATCCATTATCCTTAGTGCAATTTAAACAACTAAGTGTAATCGATAATAATAATAAGAAAAATGACTTCTTTTTCATGGTATTGGTTTTATCAATTTTTCAGTGTATTTGTTTCTTTATCTTGCAGTCAATGCCGTCGGCAACGTGGGGCATCCCTATCCACCGCAATAAATCTGCCTGCATACGCTATACTTCCTTAAGAACTCTATGAAACTATGTGATCGCACTTTGTGCAACACTGTGGTTAAAAATTATTAAGGATACCCAGAGTAAATTCATGGTTAAGAATTTATTTTGACCCGGAAAGGCTCAGATATCTATAGCCCGGGGTTTTAAATAATCCGATAGTTTCATATCACAAGGTTTTAAGAAAGTATTTATCTTGATGTTCGTCTTTTTAGTGTTGCTAGAAAGCATTGTGCAGGCTGCCATTATTATTCGTTTCTAACCCAGCCAATTTTCCCATTTTTATTTTTTATTTGAGGAAAAATATCATCATTTGTATTTGGAATTCCATCAGTTCCTGAAGAAAAGATTAAATATTTATCACCTAAATTTTTGTAATTGTAATAAACATTTTTTCTTTTTTGAGCAGATTGTGTTGGATCAATGATAAAAACAATCCGGTTTTTATTTTTAAGTTGAGTTAAACTATCAGGATATGTTCCATGCTCAAGTTTGTAAAATTCTATATCTTTAACTAAAGAGTTCAGCTGCATTTGCGCATGTTGCTCCCATCCCTTTTTCCCAAAATCAGACTTAAATCCAATATAGTATAAGGAAGAATAAACAGCCACAGTAAATATCATACAAGCTACGCCTACAAATATTAAAATTTTGTCCTTGTACTTAAAAATGCCTAACAGAGCCAAACCAAGTCCTACAAAGAATCCAACTAATGGTATTAACCCAAGCAATCCAAGTAAATATGGAGGTTTTGATGCTTGTTTTATCACAGTTATATTGTTTTGATCTAAATTTTCCATTTAAATCCTAATATTTTATTATTCCATTCTCATTTTTT
>DATBXH010000556.1:0-3167 GCA_036514375.1 Bacteroidales bacterium
TCCTGTTTTTTTAAAATTTGCATTGGTTTGGGGTCAGGAATGGTTTGGGAGTTAAGGTTCAGGGTAAATTGGACAAATGCAATGAGTAATAAGAGATATTTCATTTTGTATTTTTTAATATTCAGTTTTTTAATATTCAGATTTTGAAAACTTCGAGGGTTTCCATGTATTGCTGACTAAATTAAGAAAATCGAGCGATAATTTCAGGAATGAGCTTTGAAATATTCGCAAACGCCAGTTAATCCGCATTGTTCACACTTGGGTTTGCGTGCAATACAAACATATCTACCGTGGAGGATAAGCCAATGATGAGCAATGGGAATCAGTTTCTCGGGAATATAAGATACCAGCTGCTTTTCCGTTTCAAACGGTGTTTTTGCATTGACAGTTAATCCTATCCTTGCAGCTACGCGATGAACATGAGTATCGACAGCCAAAGCAGGTTTATTGTAAACGACCGATGCTATCACATTGGCTGTTTTTCGTCCTACTCCCGGTAATTCTAATAATTTATCAACATCATCAGGAACTACTCCGTCGAATTCGGCCAATAGTGTGTTTGCCATGCCGAGAAGATTCTTGGCTTTATTATTAGGGTAAGAGCAACTCCGGATCAGTTCAAAAACTTCCTCCTGAGACGCTTTGGCAAGAAATTCAACAGTCGGGAATCGCTTAAAGAAATTTGGAGTGATCATGTTCACCCGTTTGTCAGTACATTGTGCTGAGAGGATGACTGCCACCAATAATTCGTAAGGACTCCTGTAGTGAAGCTCCGTTTCTGCCACAGGCATTGCTTTCTGGAAATAATCGATGACTCGCTGAAAGAGTTCTGTTCTGTCCATGATTTGAAATGTGTTATAAGTTTCGAATTTACTGAAAAGTAGTATTGGGAGGATAAACAAATGCAGGATTCTTTAGAAAATGGCTAAATTTACAGGAACAAAGAAGTTTCCAAATATTTTCCATTAAATCAAATTCAAATGACAAGTTTACAACATTTTAAAATGGTACGCATTTTTGCTGTTTTCCTCATGATGCCGGGAGTAATTTCTCTTAATTCATCTGCTCAACAATCCTCAAATCAGTTAAAAGGAGATATACGGGTACATGACCCGGTCATGATCAAGGAAGGCGATACCTATTATATTTTCCACACGGGTAAAGGTATTCCAATTAAAACTTCCATGGACAGGATTAACTGGACAAAAGCGGGGAGTGTGTTCAATCCTGCAGATTTGCCGGTCTGGCACAAAAATGACATTCCAAACCAGGATGGAAACCTTTGGGCTCCTGATATTCATTATAGGGATGGAAAATTTCATTTGTATTATTCCGTTTCTGCCTGGATGAACTTTAACTCAAGCATTGGATATGCCACTAATGTTACATTAAATCAAAATGATCCGAGATACAAATGGGTCGATGAGGGAATGGTTATTAATTATAAAAATGGTGGAGAAGGTGTCAACTGTATCGATCCTAATGTGCTGGTAGATGACGACGGCAAGGTCTGGCTGTTTTATGGTTCATATAAAACAGGCTTACGGCTCGTGGAGCTTGATCCGAAAACCGGCAAGCTTAAAAATAATCCTCCGGATCTCACCGTGATTACTACATCTCTGGGTGAAGGTGTATTTGTGATTAAAGGGAATGGCTATTACTATATATTTGCTTCCAGGGGCAAATGCTGTGCCGGTTTGGAAAGCACTTACCAGATTGTGATGGGCAGGTCGAAAAATGTAAAAGGTCCCTACTTGAATAAGGAAGGGGAAAGCTGGGCAGACAATAAATACACACTCTTTTTGGCTGGTGATTACGATGAGCCCGGCAGGGGGCATAATGGCTTTTTTACAGAACACGATACCACTTTTATTGTTTATCATGCCTATACCCGATCGGCCAATGGTGCTCCTTTGCTGAATATAAAACCTGTTTATATGGACGAAGACGGTTGGCCAACAATGGATTCTTCAAAGAAGATCTGGATTCGGAAATGATCTCATACCAGATTTGTCTTTGTTTCTAATCTTTGAATAACATTTTATTAACGGGTGATATTTGTTCAATTATCACGCCAAGAGCAATTCCGACCGTGTAACACAATAAATCGCTCCACAGGAAGCCATATCCCAGAATCAGTCCGCCAAGCCGTGTTGCCCGGATGGCATTTATCCAACCTGCCTGGTAAAGCTGGCTGAATTCTATCGAGAAGGAAAATAGTAGTGCTAACATTGCTATCCACCGTGTAGTTTTAGTCCGGAACAAAAAACCTGACATAAAAAAGATCATTAAAGCCCATAATGCATCACCCAGGTAAAGTTTATTCCATGGCGGAAGATAACCGGCAAAATGCCTTGAACTTAAACCCAGGCTAATAACCAATAATATTAAAACAACATAAATATACCGACGCCGAACTTTAGCTGCACCCATGAGAAACCGATTTTTTTATGTCTTTTCTACAAAGGTAAATATCCCATTCTAAAACACAACTATGTAATCTTTTGCATCCGTTTCTTTCGGTATTGGTGCTTGATGCTTTAATACTATCTTTGCATTCTTTAAAATGGACTTATGAGTACTTACCTGTTGGTGGAGAATGCCTCCAAAGCATATGGCGATATTGTGTTGTTCGATAACATTACGTTTGGTGTGAACGAAGGTCAGAAAATGGCCCTCATTGCCAAGAACGGAACGGGCAAAACCACGTTGCTAAATATTCTTGCCGGCAGGGATAGTTTTGATTCCGGGAGTTTTTATCTGAATAAAGATATTAAAGTTGGCTACCTGGAACAGGATCCGAAGTTTAATCCTGAACTAACCATCTTTCAGGCTGCCTACGGAGCACCCGGCGAAATGATGGATGCAGTTCGTGACTATGAAATGGCGGTTCATTCTTCTGATAAGGATCATCTTGCTAAAGCTATAAACAAGATGGATCTTCATAATGCCTGGGATTTTGATGTGAAGATCAAGCAAATGCTTAGTGTATTGAAGCTTGAGGATCTTGATCAACTGGTGAGTACACTTTCCGGAGGTCAGATAAAGCGTCTTGCCCTGGCTGTGGCACTCATTAATGAGCCTGACTTTCTTATACTGGATGAACCTACCAACCATCTCGATCTGGATATGATTGAATGGCTTGAGGAATACCTGCTGAAGACCCA
>DATBXH010000557.1:0-6174 GCA_036514375.1 Bacteroidales bacterium
AAGTACATCGCACTTTTCAACGCCCAAAGCAAAGGTGATACTGCGGATTTTCCCAATACCGGGAATACTGCCTCGCAGAAAATGAACGACTCAGTTAAAAATGATACCACTGACATCCCTGTAGCTAACGATGTGAGAATAAACTTTAATACTATTGGCATCAAGGGTAAAGCAAGGGTTCGTGATCTGTGGAGTCATACTAACCTGGGGGTTTTTGAGGGTGAATTCAGCCGTACATTAAGGCAACATGCCGCCGGACTCTATCGAATCAGTCCTGTTCGTTAAAAAGCAGTCTGATGCCGCTTGGTAAAAGGTTGTCTTTTTTGACTAGTTGTAAATATAGTCCGTCGTGAATGGTTATTATATTTTTGACGGCAGCTCAGCCAGACTGTTTACAAACCAAATGATTTAACGTCAAAAGTTCAGCAAATTAAAAATATCGGTTCCCTCTTTATGTCACAAAAGCTTACCTATATGTAAGCTTTTGTGACCCCGGCGGTATTGATTGCTTTATTTAAAGGTGCTGATTACTTATATAAAAACATTCTGAAGAACAGACTGTCATTTCTGATATTTCATATCCTTATTGTTGCGCTCCTGGCCTCTTACTTGATACCAATTATAGATTTAATTGGGAAATTGACTTGATTATCATAAGAATGGGATCAACTATGACAACACAGAACAGTTAAATGTATTGAATGGATCGAGCTGTCCGGAAATTCCGCACAACCACCTTTTCATCGAGTTTACCCTCTTTAGGATATTAGGTTTTAATTGATTAATAAATATATTAGGTTTATTTCCAATAAAATTAATAATTTTGACAGTCATTTATTAACCATCATGCCACACCTAAGATAGTTAAATGCTAACCCTGAATAAACAATATTATCTTTTTGCCATCTGTATTCTGTACTTTGTTAATGTTAGCGCTCAAAATTTAGTACCGAACCCCTCATTTGAAGAATCCGTTAATTTTGATACATCAAAATTTAGTGGATGGCATGAAGCCCAAAAAACTGATACTCCTGACTATTTTAATCTGAGCTATGATAAACCATGCAACAATATCTTTGATAAATTCATAGGAGGAGTTAAACCCCACACGGGTAATGGTTTTGCAGGAATATTTTGTTATCGGGTTTATCCCAATAATGGGACAAGAAATATCAGGGAATTTATAGAAACCCCATTAATAAGTAAGCTTGAAAAAGATAGTCTGTATAAAATTCAAATCTCATTGAGTTTGGACGAAGAATCAAATGTGGCTATTAAAAATTTTGGTATATTCTTTTCGTCATCTTTATTACAATTTAACAAGGATTTCAAATTATTTGCTTATAAGCCACAAGTAGGATTTAATTCCACATTTCTGGATAGTACAAAGAATTGGATAACACTTTACACATTGTATAAAGCGCAAGGGTTCGAAAATTATATGATTATAGGTAATTTTAAACCTGACAGGGAAACAATAAGTAAGAAAATTATTGCTTTTAAAGAGAAGAAAAAGAAGAAGAAATGGGATTTAGCATCCAATGAACTTGCCAGTTATTATTATGTGGATGATGTGATTGTTGAAAAGAATCCTATTCCTAAAATTTTAGCAAAGATTGACCCCGCAATCAAAGAGGAGATTAAAGATACTTTTAATATCAATGAGATTAAGTTAGATACAGCTATAATCCTTAAGAATATCGTGTTTGATTTTGATAAAGCTGATCTTTTACCCCTATCTTTTATTGAAATTAATAAACTTCATTACCTAATGGTCTCGCATCCAACAATTCGGATAAAACTTGAAGGACATACCGATAATATTGGAAGTTATGATTATAATCTTCAATTGTCCCAACGCAGAGTAGAAGCTGTTGTAAATTACTTAATCGAAAAAGGGATAACCCCGGATAGGATTGAATTTGCCGGTTATAGTTATTCTTTACCAATAGCAACAAACGATACGGAAGAAGGCAGACAAATTAACAGAAGAGTTGTGTTTAGGATTATCGAAAAATAACATTGGATGAAATCTTTAAGTACTATACTATTATTCTTGCTATTTTGTCCAGGTATTTTACATTCTCAGGAATCTTCCATTTTTAACAATTATTACCTTAGTCCTTTTATCATTAATCCTGCCATGACAGGATCGGAAGATTATCCAATGGCTGCAATTTCTGCAAAAAAACAGTGGATAGGTATTCCCCAGGCTCCAAGCACATATTTAATTTCCGGGAATTACAGGATTGGGAATTACAATTTCTATGACCCAAAAGGTTTTGTAAATAAAGGCCCATTAAAATTAAAAGATCGGATTGGTCTTGGAGCTGCTTTATATAAAGATGTTAATGGGCCTTCTGATGGTACAGGAGGTCTCCTTTCATATGCATATCATTTACCGGTTAATAGAAATTCGCGTCTATCTTTTGGTTTATCGGTGATTGGAACCTATTATATATTTAATAATTCCTTATTGAAACCTGATCAGGCTGACGATCCATATCTCTTCTCCAATAATGATAATACTTTAAGAGTAAATATGAATTTCGGGATTTACTATTATTCCGATATCTATTTTGCAGGTATTTCATCAGCAAAAATATTACCGGATATTACAAATATTAATGATAATGTGACATTTCAGCCAAGTTATTTTTTAACAGGAGGCTATAAATTTATGCATAATGAGGCAAATTCTTTTGAGCCCAGTATAGTTCTAAAGCTCTTGAATTCTCAACGTGTGTCAGCAGATTTGTATGCAAAATTTTATTTAAAGTGGTACAACTGGATTAGTTTATCATACAGTACAACAGGTAAAATGAATTTCCTATTTGGTGTTCGGCTCAGAAAGATGCTTTATGCCGGATACAACTTTGAATATAGTTTAAGCAAAATAGCTAGATATAACAATGGTTCTCATGAAGTTTATTTAGGCATTAATTTAGGATTGAGAGGGGCTGATTTCATTAGATACAGGTCGAGCAAGTGACGAGGAACCATTTTTTCCCTTGCTCAGCATATCTTTTAAAAACTTCAAATGAATCAAACATATACATTGATAAAACGTACAAATGAGGTCAAAATCGACGAAATATCAAGAATAGCAATTAGTTTAAAAAAACTCTGATCTAATGAAAAAGTGGATATATCTTGTACTAATAATACTCACTTCTATTGAATTAACAAACGCCCAAAGCAATTGGGTTAAACAAAATAGTGGAACCACTGCAGTTTTGACATATGTTGATTTCATCGACAATAATACTGGTCTTGTTGTAGGGGGGCAAGGAATTATTCTTAAAACAACTGATGGCGGACAAAACTGGATAAAAATAAATAGCGGAACAAGTCAAAATTTGGCTACAGTTTGTTTCGTCAACAATAATGTCGCTTATATAAGTGGCGACAATGGCTTAATATTGAAGTCAAGCGACGGTGGAAATAATTGGTCAGGTTTGAATACCGGTGTTTCCTATATGCTTTATTCGGTTGATTTTGTTACCCCAAATATTGGTTATGCGGCAGGAATGGGAGGAGTTATCATTAAAACCATAAATGGTGGAACCACCTGGACAATGCAAAATAGTGGGTTTAGCAATCACATTTACAGAATTAATTTCTTAAATAAAGATACAGGTTTCGTTGCAGCAAATTCGGGCCTTAGCGCCCGAACTATTGATGGAGGACAAACATGGAGTGTATTGAATACAAGTACATCTAATGATTTAAGTTATGTCAAATTCTATGATAAAAACGTTGGTTTTATTATAGGTGACAATGGAACCATTCTCAAATCGACAAATAGTGGCGTATCCTGGAGTGCCAAAAACAGCGGGACAAGTGTTTATTTAAACAATGTGCAAATTATTGATATAAATACGGCCTATGCAGTTGGAGCAAACGGGATAATTTTAAAGACTACAAATGGTGGCCAGAGTTGGGTAAATAATAATTCAGGGACTTCAGACCGATTGGTTTCTATTTCGTTTCCGTCTGCAAGTGTTGGATATGCAGTAGGATTCAATGGAAATATTCTTAAACTGGGAGTAGCCATTAGTTCTATTACAGGAAATCAGATTGTTTGTAGGGGTCAAAAAAACGTGAGTTTCAGTATTCTGCCCAACAGCGAATTTTCAAGCTACAGTTGGAATTATAGTGGGACCGGAATGACCATGACCACTAACCTAAACAGCATTTTAGCCGATTTTGAAAACGATGCAACCAGTGGAACATTATCAGTTACGGTAACCGGGGAAAACATTGGTACACTAACCAGTAAAATTGATATAACTGTTAATCAAATCCCATCAGACGCAGGTATTATAAATGGAGAAACTGAAGTTTGTGGCAACAGCAATGGAGTTGCTTATTCCGTTCCACTAATCAAGTCTGCGTCAAATTACATTTGGAATTATAGCGGTACAGGAGTTACTGTCAACGGAAATACGAATAATATCTATTTAAATTTCTCTCAAAATGCCACTGACGGCATATTAACTGTTAAAGGAAGGAATAGTTGTGGGGATGGTAATATATCTCAGCAATTGCCAATAACTGTAAAATCTCTTCCTTCTGATGCTGGACAAATAGTCGGCACACATGAAGTTTGCTCGAATCAGGGAAATATTATTTACTCAATCCCGATGATACAAAATGCAACCGATTATATATGGAATTATACAGGTACCGAAACTACCATGTTAGAAAATAAGGATAGTGTTAGCATCTATTTCTTTAATAATGCTACAAGCGGGAATTTAACTGTTTATGGGAAGAATAGTTGTGGTAATGGAGCTGTTTCTCAAAATTTTCCAATTATAGTTAAATCTTGCGATCAAAATCACGAAGACTTAATTAATATTCCAAATGCTTTTACCCCAAATGGAGATGGTGTTAATGACTTTTTCATCATCAAAGGATTACCGGCAAACACAAAAGTCATGATTTTCGATCGATTTGGTAAATTACTTTACGAGTCGAATGATTACGCCAATAATTGGGATGGCAAAGATTTGGATGGACACGCTTTAGAATCCGGTATATATTGGTATGTTATATCTATACCTGGTCTGCCAGGAGAATATAAGGGTTTTGTTTACATTAAAAGGTAGAATGATATATAGGTTGTTTCTACCTAAGATTCTTTTCAAGATTTGAAATTATCCTGACTCCTATTTTTAATTTAAGTTCTTTAACCGAAATAACGTCTAAACCCATTTCCAAAGCTCAATCAACCCTGCTCTTTTCATCCTCTGCACCGCCATTGGTATGGTTTCGTTTTTTCGTGCTGCCCTGATTTCCAAATTTATAATCAAAAGAAAGGCCTATAACTCTAGTGTCAGAGAACCCGATGCGAGAAGCAGATTGGTCGGGTAGGCCAAGTATTGTTTGGTGAAGCTTAAGTGTGTGGAATATGTCGTCAACTTTAAGACGAATAGCAGCTTTGTTGCTGATTTTTTTCCGCAGGCTTGCATCCGCCTTCCAGAAGGGATCGGCAACACTTTGGCCGCCCAAGTGCTCGCTGGCATAAAACCCATAAAGCTCCATTTCCCATCCTTTCCCAAGCATAAAATGGTTATTCACTTCCACCTCTCCGGATATTGCCTTGTTTTCTATCATTTGACCAAACGCATCACCTTTATTTACGAGGTAAAATAGTATTCCTGAAATTTGCAGATTCCAAAACCTTACAGGATGCAGGGAAAGGTAAGGAATCAAATTATACGAGTAGTTTGTACCAAAATTTTCCGGTTTGGTTATCATACTGTCTCCTGATCCTTGTGTTAAGGTTTGAATGAGTCGGTTGATGTAGCTATAATCGAGGGTGATTTCGAAAATACTCTTAAATGAATATTTTACAGATATGTTGTGTATTAAATGTGGAAGGAGGTAAGGATTTCCGGCCGTATATGTATATTGGTCCTGCTCAAGTAAGAACGGGTTAAGCTGTTGGTAATTTGGACGCCTGATGCGTTTATTGTAACTCAATGTCAACGTTTGAAGTTTTTGCGGATCCATATGATAGGTAAGATACAAATCCGGGAAAAAATGGGTATAGCTTTTATGAAAATCAGAGTCCCTGACTTCAGTGTTACCCAGAAGATGCCCATAAGCTATGGTGTTTTCAACCCGAAGCCCCGACTGAATTGCCCATTTTCCCCATTCTTTGCT
>DATBXH010000558.1:0-6386 GCA_036514375.1 Bacteroidales bacterium
ACCTGGTTACGCCAAGGCGGATACGATTTCGATTATGTTTCCGATAATTTTCTGGATCAGGCAATGGTGGTAAATGGGAACATTAAGCTTCCGGGTGGTGAATATAAAGTTTTGGTAATTCCGGAATGTGACCATATGCCATTGGAGACTTTTAAGAAGCTTTTGTCATTATCAGCGGAAGGAGCCAAAATTGTGTTTGACGGATCGTTACCCGGAGATTTCCCGGGATTAACTAATCTTGAAGCAAACCGAAAAGAATTATCAAAACTAAAGAATTCAATTCATGCAATCGCCCCCACCGAAAGTGATAATAATTTAGTTATTGATAACGGGGAAGTTGTGGTTACAAAACTTTTTCCGGGTTTATTAGATAAAATGGGGGTAAAAGCCGAAAATATTGCTGACAAGGGGATTGGCTATGTGCGTAGAAAGTATACGGATGGCAATATTTATTTTTTTGCCAACCAGCAGTCCAAGTCGCTTTCGGGTTGGGTTAAACTGGCTGTGGTGGCTAAATCAGCTGCTATTTTTGATCCTGTTACCGGACGCTCAGGTGTTGCCAAAGTTCGCGAAGGAAAAGACGGAACAGAGGTATTTCTGCAACTGGTCCCGGATGAATCCTTGATATTAAAGACATGGGCTGACAAGAAAATTGACGGCAATGCCTGGGATTATCATCAACCCGATGGAAAGCCTGTCGTTTTGAAAGGAAAATGGAATTTATCCTTTGTAGATGGAACACCTGCGGTAAAGCAAGAGTTTGTGCTGGATACTTTAAAGTCATGGACGGATTTGAATAATAATGAATTAAAATCATTTGCCGGTACCGGAAGATATACATTGAAATTTACGTTACCCAATGATGTAGTTGATAACTGGCAGCTTAATCTGGGAAAAGTATGCGAAAGTGCACATGTTTGGATTAATGGGAAGGACGCTGGTATTTGGTGGAGTATTCCATTTTCTTCAAATATTGGACAATATCTGAAAAAAGGAGAAAACACACTTGAAATAGAAGTCACCAATCTATCCGCTAATCGTTTGGCAGATTTGGACAGAAGAGGTGTGAACTGGCGTATATTTAAGGAAATCAATATTGTGGATCTGAATTACAAGCCGTTTAATGCATCTTCATGGAAAATCATGGATTCAGGATTAATTGGACCTGTCACCCTGACGCCGGAAAAGAAATATTAAATACCACTAAATATTATAACTATGAATAACCATTTCACCAGACGTAAATTTATCGCTACAACCGGCGCAGCCGTGGCTGGAACCATGCTTGTTGCTCCAACCCTTGCCTCAACAGGTTCTCTTTTTACAGGTAAAAAGAAACGAATTGCAATGGTCGGTACCGGCCACAGGGGATCCGGCATGTGGGGTAAGGATGTAGTTGACAGCTATTCTGACTATATAGAGTTTGTTGGTCTTTGTGATATTAACAAAGGCCGGGTTGAAACTGCACGTCGGATGATGAGCGTGACCTGTCCTGTCTTCACTGATTTTGAAGAGATGATGAAGCAGGTAAAACCCGATACATTAATAGTGACAACCATCGATGGTACCCATGACCGGTTTATTATTCGCGGCATGGAACTGGGGGCTGATATTATCAGTGAAAAGCCAATGACTACAGATGAAACAAAGTGTCAGGCTATACTCGATGCCGAACAACGGACCGGCAAAAAAGTGACAGTTACTTTCAACTATCGGTTTTCACCGCACCGTTCCAAAATGTGGGAACTCTTACGGGCAGGAACCATTGGAAAGCTAACTTCTGTTGATTTTCACTGGTATTTGGATATTCATCATGGAGCAGATTATTTCCGCCGGTGGCATCGTTTGCGCGAAATGAGCGGTTCATTGTGGGTACACAAAGCCACCCACCATTTTGATCTTTTAAACTGGTGGATAGATTCCGACCCTCTTGAAGTTTTTGCATATGGTGCACTCGAACATTATGGGAAGAACAATCCGTTCAGACACACCAATTGCCGCTCCTGTCCTCATAAGGAGAAGTGTAAGTTTTATTTTGATATGACAACAGATAAGCGATTAATGGATCTTTATGCTGCCAATGAACAGTATGACGGCTATTTCCGTGACGGGTGTGTATGGAAAGAGGATATTAACATCTTCGATAAAATGGGTGCTTCCATAAAATACGCTAATGGTGTACAGGTAAGTTATTCCTGCGTGACTTATGCGCCTTATGAAGGGTATCGTATTGCTTTTAACGGTATGGATGGTAGGATTGAAGCTTGGATACAAGAGAAGAATCCACCTGTAAAGCTGGATTATGACGAAATTATGGTTACAAAAAACTTTCAGAAACCTGAATTTATTAGAATTTCAAATACCGAAGGCGGGCACGCAGGTGGCGATACCCGCATGAAAGATAAGATTTTCAAGGAAGATAAAAGTGATCCTTTCCGTCAAACTGCCGGAACCCGTGATGGAGCATTATCATGCCTGATCGGAATTGCTGCCCGCAAAAGCTGTGATTCAGGACAACCGATCAGGATTGAAAACCTGACTTCGCTGAAGCCTCAAGTTAAAAAGGCATAGATTTTTGGTTTATAATTTTAAGGAAAGCCGGTCATTTTACAACCGGCTTTCCTTTTCTATAATTTTACAATTTGTTATTGAAATGTAGCTTAAAACCGGAAAATCGTTAATTTTAGCTACTGTTCCACAGATGGATTGGTTGTTCTTTTTGTTGATGGTACATTTTAACTATAGGTAAATATCTTATCAATAGATGCTGTTGCGGTTGTTTATCTTCTTGAATTGTTTCTTCATTCCTTTAATAGTAAAAGGGGTGGTAAACGGCGATACTACGAAGAACTCTCATACGCTGAACCCTCGTGATCAATTTTTAAAAATTGGTGCAAGTGCCGGTTGGTTCGCAGTTCGGGATTATGAAACATCTCCTTTAATATATAGGGGATTGCTTCCTGGCTTTCAAATTGGAACCTTTTTTCAGGGGCCAAAAATGATCATTTTGTTTGATTATAACTTTTCATATGGGAGCCAGGCAACACGTAATTACCCTATTTACGATGGAAACTTAGCTACCGCTTATAATAATATTTTGAATATCAGTGTAGCTCATCATATTAGTTTGGGGGTAAATGCAAAAACAAAGCTATACCTGGGTGGAAATTTTGGAATGATAGCAAATTTCAGGGACAACCTTAAATTCAATAATGCAAACTTTAATTATGAAGGATTTGCCACATTTGGTCCTATGGTTCTGTTTGAGAAAGAATTAAATTTACTCCCGCATCATCTAAATATGGCTTTCTTTCGGTGGCCTTTACGTAACCGGACTCTTAAACTATCAACCTCATTATCCGTTCCTGTTATTGGATTGGTTAGTCGTCTGCCGTATACCACTATTGGTGATTTTGTTGACGGTGTATCTCCATCTTTTAGTTTTAGGCAGTTAAAACCTGTCTCCTTTGATTATTTGTTTAATCTGATTTCCACTTCGAGTGTAAGTTACTATTTACGTAATGGTAACAGGTTTATGCTTTCGTACCAATGGTATTATTATAACTATTACCCTTCGATAAATCAGGTAAGAGGAGTAGCTGGAATTTTTGCAATCTCCTTCCTGTTTCGTTTAAATAAAATGTAAATCGTTGGTTATTATGAAAATATTTTTGTTAGTCCTGAGTACAATTTGGTTTGTTTCCTGCCAGGAAACATTTCTTGGAAGGGATCCCTCCGGTACACCACGCGAAAACTTTGAAAGTTTATGGAAAACGCTTGATGAAAAGTATTCTTTTTTCGACTATAAAAAAATAGATTGGAACGAAGTATACAATCGTTATTCACCACGTATTTACAACTCAATGGATGACATCCAATTGTTTAATGTACTATTCGAGATGCTTTCGGAATTAAGAGACTCGCATGTAAACCTTGTGGCTCCGTTTAATGTGTCGCGGTATGAATTAGAATTTACAAGAAGCCCTTTAAATTATGATGAAAGGATTGTAAACTCCTACTACCTCAAAAATGATTATTATATAACAGGCCCTTTTAAACACCAGCTTTTAATGGAGGGTACAGTGGGATATGTTCGTTACGCCAGTTTTGAAGACGAAGTAACACCGGGAGCAATCGATTTTGTTACTTCACGTTTTAAAAACACGAAGGGAATTATCTTCGATGTTCGAAGCAATGGCGGAGGAAGTATTTCGAATATGTTTACCATTGCCAGTCGATTTGCTGATACACGGAGAGAAGTTTATGTTTCGTATCTTAAAAATGGTCCCGGCCATGAGGATTTTACAGGTCCCAATGATGTTTTCATTGAACCTTCGGGTGTTAACTTTAATCAACGCGTTTGTATTTTAACTAATCGGGGAAGTTATAGTGCCACTTCATTTTTTGTTTTGGCTATGCGTAACTTTCCTAACATTACTATTGTGGGAGACACTACCGGCGGAGGGCTTGGAGCTCCTACCGGTGCTGAACTTCCCAATGGCTGGGGATATCGTTTTTCCTGCTCAAAAACATTGTCCACGGATGGTCAGAATTACGAGGATGGTATCCCACCGGATGTCGAGGTAAACATGACCTCTACGGATATACAAAAAAATAAAGATAGTATTATTGAGAAAGCAATAAGTATTATTGTGCTTGGTCAATAAATAGAAAAGCAACCCATTCATTGGACTGCTTTTTGTAAGTGAGATGCTGTGGTTTATTTATGTCCATTGTAACAAAGAGCATCGTTGAGAGCGATAATGGCTTTCTCGTAATTATCACGGCTAATTACAAACTGCATACTTACCTGGCGAAGCGATTGCGAAAAGCAATCTATATTAATATTGTTTTCAGCCAAAGCTTTAGCTGCTTTAGATAAAATACCCGGTTGGGCAATATTGGTACCCAATGCGCAGACAATGGCCACGGGTTTTAGTATCACCTCATAAAAGTTCGCTTTAAGCTCCTCAATCAGAGGCGCAACCTTTTCATTATCCCAGATGACTGTTGTTATGCAATTGGCATTTGTGGCTTTCAAAATATAACTGATGTCATACTTTTTGAAATATTGCATTATGCTTAGGTCGTAGCCACTCTCACCAACCATCATGGGATCATGTACTTCAATAGCCACCACTTTGTTTGAGCCGGAAACAATTTCAACTTTCGATTCCTTACCGATATAACCTTTGGAGATCAGTGTTCCTTCATGTTCGGGCTCAAATGTATTCTTAATCCTGATATTAATATTTGCCAGTTCCAAAGGTTTTGCGGCTTTCGGGTGGATAGCCTCCATACCGATATCTGCAAGCTGATCTGCCACAATGAAATTAGTATGTCCGACAGGAACCGATTTTTCTACGCCTACTATTTTAGGATCAGCTGATGAAAGATGAAATTCTTTATGAATTACAGCCTCCGTTGCTTTCACTTCCACAGCGATCTTGCTGAATGTAACCTCTGAATATCCCCGGTCGAAAGCACGCATAATACCTTCAGTTCCCTTGGTATATCCTGTGGCAATGCATAATACCTTTGAAAAATCAATATTTGAAAAGGCCTTGTGGATTCGTTCATCAATAGTAAGATACTCAGGATCGTTAAAACCGCAAAGATCGATGAATTGCGAGTTAATATTTTGATTCAATAATATATTTACAGAATTGAAGGCTGAGTGAGCTTCACCAATAGATGCCAGGATTTCGCGGGCTGCGAGGAAAATGTTCTGCCTGCTAACATAACCGGTTGCCAATACATCAGCAAGACTGTTTAAATAATTTTTAGTCTGTATAATCCTGGTAGCAATAAACTTATCGGCAACTTTCAAATCGAGCCCAATATTTTCTAAACCTTTATTAATTTCGATTAATTTTTCTAATAGTGCCTCTAAGTGAGGGTTATAGTCCTGTCCATAAGCAAACTTCTGGTAAACACCTGGCTCACCCGTTTTCTTATGCTCCAGTAGCCAGTTTGTTACGTTATTATATGCCGATACAACAAAAATGCGGTTATAATATTCTGAAGGTTTGCGATTACCAATAACAATGTTTTTTACAACATCATGAAAGGCTGACATTGATGTGCCGCCTATTTTTTCGACTGTCAACATTTATTTTCCTGTTTTTAATTAACAACAGGTTGCAAAGAAAAATTTTTTTTTAAGAAATATCAATATCAAATGACAAATTCCCATGAAAATTTAAAAATCGTCCGAATTTTTCCAATCCTCGTTTCCGTTCTCAAAATTTGTTTCTTTAGGGTTTTCGATATAATATATCTTTATTCTCACGGTATTTCTCACAAAATCAATTCGTCCGGTTTCGAATCGAATGATATTGATGCCGGTTCGTTTTTTTAAATCTTCTAATAAAAGTTGTTGATTT
>DATBXH010000559.1:0-3992 GCA_036514375.1 Bacteroidales bacterium
ATTGTAGCTCTTCATCTAAAAGAATTTTCTTTCCATATAAATAAACCTCAGAATCAGAATCTTCAATTTCATCTTTAGGGCTCGTGGTAAAAACAAAGTATAACTGATTAAAATAAGATGCTTTATCGATTAATATTTCACCATAAAAGGTTATTTCTTTTCTCAAGTATTCTAAAAGGTAATCCTTTATTCCTTGTGTCTGGAAATAGATTAATATATCATCAGAAGAATCTATTGGCGCAGTTTTTATAAATAGCTCTTCCAATGAATACAATTCAGATTCAAAATCTAAAGGATCAATATTTCTATTAAGCTTATTTCGTACTTCATTTTGAATCTTCTTAAATGACTTTACCAAATCACTTTTCGCAATTGGGTCACTTGAGATTAGAATTAAGAGTAGTATTAGTTTTGATGTATCACTTTGATATCTAAAAACTTCATCCCAATATGGCAACGGCTTTTCTAAATAGAAAAACAGCCTATTGTAGAACGTTAAATGCCCCTTTTCAGGGGCTTTTTTTATATAATTTGGGAAAATGTATTTTATAAAGTACTCAATATGTCTAGGAGAATAGTTGGAATGTTCAATAATACTTTCTAAACGTTTGCCATATTCTAAGATTGAAAAGTATTCTTTATTGAAATTTGAGATATATAAATGATTTAATAGAATCTTAACTTTATCTTTGTCTGAAAGTCCACTAGAATTCAAGTTGAGGGTAAAATTCTGAATAGTCAATTGGAATTCTTCATCATTTTTTAATATTACTGACTTTATAATGTAATCTCTAGAGCAAAGAACAAGATAGTGGTTGTTACTATCGCGCATATCGTTTAGAAATCTAAGAAAATATTTGGGTTCATCGGACTTTTTATTTTTTTCTTCAAAATTCTGTCCCCAAAAATCATCGAGAAAAAAGACTTGAGATTTGTCAGGTCTTTTTACATCCTCAATTTGCTCTAAGTTTCTAACACAATAATAATCTAAAGCTGTTTCGTCTTCTATTAGATGCTTTACTAACATCAAAGCTAAGGTGGTTTTTCCAATACCTGGATCTCCTGTTATTATTAAAACATGTTTTTCTTTTATATAATTAAGCGCTGTTTTAAGAGAGTTAGTTTTTACATATACTTTATTAATTTTCTGTATTTCTTTAAGGCTTGATATTGTTTGATTTTTTATTCGATTATTAACAATATCACTTAAGACATTTTCTAGGATGTTAACATTTGGAAAAAAAAGCTTAGAATATATTTTCAAAAGATGTTCATTTTGCTCCAGGTATTTGTTTATTTGCTCTCTATCTAAAACATCTTCTTTGGTTTTAATAAATCCGTTGAAGAGGTTCATTATCTCATCCAAATTTTTAGGAGAAAGGCTTACGCTTGTAGCTAAAATATATCTTTGCGGTTTTAATTTTTGTACTTTAATTGCTTCTTTCAATAGAGAAGCCTTAAGTTGAGGATAATTCTGTTGATATAATTTTGCCTGTCCAATAATTTTGTCTGATGAATTGGTACATTCAATATCAATACCTTCATCTCTTCCTCTTTTAAATGTTCTAAATTTTAATGGCTTATCTCTTACTTCTAAAATGGATCTAATCAAACGTTCGAAATCATCAGGAGATAAAGTGTTATGGAAGTCAAAATTTGACATTAGATGATGATTCGTGGAATAAATTATAGAATGGCTCTTTATAAATTAAAAAAATCTTTAAAGCTTATATTGTGAATTTTTAGAATCTTTTCTAACGTTTTTATTGTGAGATTAGTCTTTCCTTTTTCTAAACGCCAGTATTGCATTCTCGG
This sequence comes from Bacteroidales bacterium, assembly GCA_036514375.1. Classification (GTDB taxonomy): domain Bacteria; phylum Bacteroidota; class Bacteroidia; order Bacteroidales; family JAAUTT01; genus JAAUTT01. Next base: position 1,816 of record DATBXH010000559.1, read on the forward strand.
AATATCATTGTCAAAGGCAAAATCTTCATAACTAGAATAGCCTTTTGCTTTTCTAAGTTCCCTCAATCGTTCTCCTATTTTTATAAGTATGTCTTCCTCTTTTTGCATACCGAAAAATCCGAATAAAACACCATATATATTACACCATATATGATACATTTTGTATATTTGAAATTGATATTTGGATATGTGTCATTGTAATAACTTACATAAAATTTTAATAGTTGAGGACAACGAAGCCACCCAGATCCTCATTCAAGAAATTTTGGAGTATTTGGATGTGGAACTTATTATTACAGGCAGGGCAGAAGAAGCTATCAGGCTTTATGAAAGTCATTATAAAGAGATTGTATTGGTATTGTTGGATTTACGATTACCGAATTGCAATGGACGTGATCTGTTAAAGAATTTAAGGGCTATAAACCCAGACGTGGTTGCAATTGCTGTTTCGGCGTTGAGGCTTGCAGAATTAGCTACGGAGGCTAAAGTAGCAGGTTTTAATGATTGGATAGAAAAACCTTTTGATTTAGACGAGTTTGTGAAAATGGTAAAAAGATACTTGTAAATACACTGTCATGGAATCCGCTTTAAAACATAATAAGGAAGAATATAAATTACGGTTTTCAAATGAGCCATTTCACAACTTTGGGGTTTGGATATGGTACACTAATGAGAACCGCTTGCTCTTGTCGGAAGGGTTTTACAATATGATAGGTGTATCAAAGGATGTTTACCCAACTTTTGATTTGCTGGTCGGGTGTATTCATCCGGATGACCTGGAGGGGTTTGTGAATATGATGGAACCCATGCTGCAGGGATCGCAACCAAGATGGCTGAGGTTCCGGGTTGTGAAGTCCGACAGGTCGATATTGGAAATTCGATGTTATGTTGAGGTGATGAGGACAGAATTTGCTGATGTGGTTGATATTATTGGGGTGTGTTTTGAAGTAATTTGAAAATTTGAGAATGTGCTAATGTAACAATTGAAGAAAACTATGAAACGGATTTTATCGGATTTTGTAAATCTGTTGTATCCTAAACCTGAATGAGAAGAATGGAAGTGGGGAGAGATTATTGTTGTACTGGGGGCGATTGGATTTCTGATCTCTGTGCTTGTGAGCGTGTCGTGTTGAATATCTTGTACATTATCACAGTAAATTAAGACATTTACTTTCGATGTTTAAATTATGACAGGCCAAATAGTTGGGAATTATCATAAAAGCATTATTTTTGAATTATCAAAAAAAAGCTGATTATGACCAAGCAAGATTTATTGAACGATATTTCCAAAGAAACGGGAATCGCAAAAAAGGATGTGGGGAACACAGTAGAGGCTTTGATGGAATTAGTAAGATCATCGATGGCTAAAAATCAAAATATCTATTTACGGGGTTTTGGAACTTTTGCCGTAAAAAAACGGGCCAAAAAACTTGCCAGGAATATATCGAAGGGTACTACTGTTATTGTGCCAGAACATTTTATTCCCTCATTTAAGCCTGCGAAAGAATTTGTTGATAAGATTAAATCGAAGAAATAAAAAAAATAGTTTGGATTTGTTGGTTAGTGAAAGGCCCTGTCGAGACGACCTGGCCTTTTTGTTTGATGCCTGTAATAATCCCAGATTCCGCCATGGAAAAACATGATTGCGGAACGATTAAAAAAATAAATTCCCGGATGAAGTTGTTCATTTACATTCAGTATACTGAATAAATATTTTATATTTGTAAAAATCATAAGGTATACTGAATATGGATCTGTTAAAGCGTGAAAAATACCTGAGTCGTGTAAGGCCTTACTACAATAAGCAACTCATCAAAGTTATTACCGGTCAGCGCAGGGTTGGGAAAAGCTACCTTTTAAAGCAAATTGCGGAAGAACTGGGATCCATAAATCCTTCGGGAAATATCATCTTTATTGATAAGGAGAAGTTTGAGTTTGATGGGATAAAGACATATATCCATCTGGTGGAATACGTTAAAAAACATACCACATCGGAAACCAACTATGTTTTTATTGATGAGGTACAAGAAATTGAAGCTTACGAAAAAGCATTGCGCAGCTTGCTTTCGGATGGCAATTACGATCTATATTGTACTGGCAGCAACTCAAAGGTATTTTCCGGTGAATTGGCGACACTGCTGAGTGGGCGGCAAGTTGAAATACGCGTGCATAGTTTA
>DATBXH010000560.1:0-6233 GCA_036514375.1 Bacteroidales bacterium
AAACCCAGACTCTCCAAGTTTAATGTCTCCCAGTTTTTGCAGCGTATCGGTCGCAGTCATAAACCTTTTAATGGCAATATCACAATTCCTGTAATCGGATTTATTTACCTTGTAACCAGTCCTTACAATGCGATGAGTACAGCCCGAAATCGTCAAAAGAAGGACAAATAAACAAATGGCTATTTTTTTCATTGATATTGATATTTGGCGATTTGTAGTATTTACATTTTTAGTTAAATCAGGATTATCGAAAGAAAATCGGTGCTGACCTGTAATCTAATTTTTCCCATCGAGCAATCCCTGTAATGTATCATTCAGCTTTTTGTCGATCAGATTTTCCAATTTGCCGGTGACGAGCGAATATGTTTTCATGATCAGCGGTTCGTCCCAACCGTGTGTACCGTCATTGTTCTTATCCAGCCCGTATTTAATGACCAGTTGCTCCTTGTCCTTCAGGATATAATATGTATTGAAATCAGTACGATCGCTTCTGATTTCCTTTAATTTGTTATCGGCTGTGGAAAACACATACAGGGTTTTAAAATCCTGTTCGTCCATGATACCGTCCTTGTCAGTATCGTCTTTGGTAACAGCCATGAAGACGTACGAAATGTCCTTTATTTTCTCCACATAGATCCGGTTGATGCTTACCCGTTTGTCGAACAGCTGGGTAACGGCGCCACTTCTTGAATCGTAAAGCAACGCATTATTGTAGGATTCGTAGTTGTATAGGAAATCCTGATTGCGTTTATAATTCGCCATCAATGCCAAACCACCTTCGGAGGACTTCTCCTTTTTACTGATAAATTCTTTTATCTCCAGGGCCGTTTGCGAAACAGGAATCAAATAAATCCCCCTGGCGGTATCGATCAGTTCGAAATTCTCAAAACTGATCTGGTGGGTCCGTTTATTATTCTTATAATTCTCCTGGGCTTTTTCATTCGAAACAATCTCCTGGTTTTGCTGGGGATGTCTGTAAGAAAAGGTCCTCAAAAACTCCTGTAAAGTCATCAGGATAAGAACAACTAATAATAAAATTCCCAGCGATCCCAAAATGGCCAGGATCTTTTGGTTGTAGTTTTTTACTTTTTCGATGTTCATGGTTTTAGGTTTTTAGTTAGTATTTATATAAATAGAGTTACAACGTTTTAAGTGATGTAATCTTATACTTTAATTTGGCTCCAAAAAATTAACCTGCATAATCAGACAATCCTTTAAAAAACTTATATACACCGGTGATGATGGCGCCCCATGCAATAACATAAATTCCACCATTATAAGCCGCAAAATATGTAACCAATGTGACAGTGATGCCAATTGCTCCTATAATTCCTCCATAAACCATATTATTTCTAGCTTCTTCCCTATAAGATTCTCCCAGAAGACTATCTAGGGAATTTTCGTTATTTTCCTTTTCCTTGTTATAATTTTCCTTTCTATCCTCCGGCAAAGCGCTTCTATCATTCAATATATCAGAAACTATATCAATAACACTTCCCAGGTATTTATTCTCCGATTTCAGAATTTCAAGCAATTGCTCATCTGTTTTGGAGGAATAATCACTGTATATTTTTTGTTGTGCAGGACTATAATTAGGATTCATAAAGTATTTATTGATTAAGAATTCTACAATGAACTATGTATTTGCCTCTGATTAGTAATAATGCTTCCATTGATAGTATTATTAAGTGATGAACCATTTTTTTTAATATTTACCAATTTAAAATCTCTCAGGGTTCCATCTGGTAAATGTACCTTAAAATTAACCAGTCCGGTTCCCTTTTGGTAATAGCTATCGGTTGTCCAGTTATAAACTTTATCTGTGCCTAGTTGGGCATAACGAAACTGGTCTTTAAAAACAATTTGTTCCTTTTCTTTATCATACCTGACATATTTCCTGGTTTTGGAGAATTCAATGTCGTTAGGTATTATATAATCAACATAATTAATCCTCCAGACAATGGATTCATTCAGCTTGTGATTCCATTTGAAAATCAGGGAATCTTTTATTACACAATTTCTGGACAACTGATTGTTTGCACTATCATAATCAAACAGCTTATAATAAATTAACAGTGATGAATGCGCTGTTATTTTCTCCACTAAACTTTCCAAAACCCGATCTTTCGAATCCAGGATTTGAGTGGAAAACAACGTGTCGCTCTGTTGGACTTTAGTCTGCATGATCCAGGTCGATTTTTCCGAAGTATCGTTGGAATTCACGTAATAATACGTTCTCGGTTCTTTAAATTCGGCATACGGGAAATAATAGCTCTTAATTGTTTCCACTTGACCGGCATTTTGCGACGAACAGTTACAGGAGAGGATGGCAGTCAACATAATGAATATGGAGTTTCTCATAAAAAGGATTATTAGTCAATATTCAATAATCAATATTTCTAGTTCAGCTTAAACCTGTAGCCAATAGAAATGCCGATGGGTAATAAATCGTTTTTGAATTCAACACCGTGATTGTTTTTCAGATCATCAATATATTTATCTACGTCGTTGCTTCGGATAGGAACGAGAATGGCCAGGGTAAAGTAGCCACCCTTTGCTGAATTGGGATTAAAATCCAAACCAAAACCAAGGGTAGGTCCATAAAAGAGTTTGTTGTACTGTGAAGCATCGGTAACTGCGATTGCCGCATTATATCCGTACATCGCGAGTGCATATGGCTGTAACTTCGCCGTGGAGTTTTCGGAAATAAACCTGATTTTTGCACCGGCATTAAACCCCACTCCTGCAATAGCATATCCCACGCCACCGAAAATACCGAAGTTATGTTGCGGATAAAGCAATATGTTGCCGCCCACACCGCCGTAATCCATACCCAACCCGATTCCAAGAGTTATTGTAGATGGTTTGGCTCCATCCTTTTTATGGGTAAGGACAGCATATTTTATCTCGCTTATTTCCGAGCGGTTGATTGAACTGCTGGCTTCGTCGTATCCTTTACCAACCGTATAAAAAACCTTGTTGTCGGTTTGCCGCATAATTCTGCATGCAATTTTTTCTCCTTTGGTCGTAATAATGGTGTCCTGCTGTGCATGAGCCGTAAATGCTGCGATGATAATCAATACTGAAATGAATACTAGTTTTTTCATAAGAATTAGCGTTTTCATTGATGTGATATCGAATTTGTTTTATGCATGGTTTTAATACCAGGTTTAAGATAGCGATAGTTACTAACTCGATAAAGGCGAAAAGATTTCTGTCCGTAAACGGGCAATCACCCATTTCAGGGTATCGGGTAGCATGAAACAAAACGCCCAATACTCATCATTCAAATAATAATGTTCTGCTTTTATGTTGATTTTCCTCTGAAGTAATGATCCCGTATTCATCTCATTGATACTGGTTGGTATTCATATCTTTGGAAATGTTGGGTTAAAAATACTGTTTTTTTAGGTAATACCAAATTATCTGACAAACATCTCATCATTGAACGGGAAACGCTGTTCATCTGTCCTCCGGATTACGATTTCATAAAAATGAAAATTTCAGGTAGGGTTTTTTATTTTTGGTTCGTATTCATATCAACAAAACGATACTTATGAAACTTAAACCTGGTATATTTTCAAATAAGAAGCCGGAGAAAGGCCAGAACATTTTTTCTCCGGAACAGGAGCAGCCTGTAGGCAGGGAAGATATACTTTCGTTTTCATCATCCTATCGTACACCGGAACTTACTTCGGATGACGTGGCTTTAAGAAACCTGCTGAACCGGCTGGAGAATCGGGAAACAGTCGTCAGGCAGAAACCTGTCTGGAAAATCTATGCCTATGCAGCCTCGTCTGCTGCTGCAGTCATATTGTTATTTCTGGGTTTATACGGGTATTTCCATCGCGAACGCATCACCACAATCATTACTTCCGGTGCACAGCAAACGAGCGTGTTTCTGCCCGACAGTTCGGAAGTGATCATGAATGCCTCCTCAAAGATCAGTTACAACCAGGCTCAGTGGAAAACACAGCGAACCCTCAAACTCGATGGCGAAGCTTTCTTTAAAGTAAAGAAAGGCAGCCGTTTCGAGGTCGTCAGCAAACACTGTACAACGGAGGTATTAGGTACAAGTTTTAATATCTTCTCAAGGGATAACAGGTATGCTGTCAGCTGTTTCACTGGCAAAGTTTGGGTAAAAACCGCCGATCAATCATCGGGACAAATTTTAACTCCCGGGTTTGAGACCCTATTAACAGATAATAAGAAACTGATATTTCCGCAAAAGTTTGTTGCCGGCGAAACTGCTACCTGGCAAAAAGGAGAGTTCTACTTCCGCAACGAGCCGTTGGTCAATGTCATTCATGAACTGGAGCGGCAGTTTAATGTGAACGTCGTGGCCTCAGACGTCGAAAACAGAAACTTTACGGGGTGTTTCTTTAAAAACAATCTGCAGCAGGCGTTAAAACTGGTTTGCGATCCCATGCAACTCTCGTACGCTGTGGATGGAAATAAAGTATTGATTCGGGCTAAATAGTAACCAAGTATTGATATGTCTAACTTTAAATTTAGAATTATGAAAGCAAAAAACATCTTCATTGGTGTAGTCTTATTAGCGGCCATCATTGGTTCGTGCAAGAAGAAGGAAACAACTACCGATCAACCAGGCACTGCATCTGATGCGGTGAAAACATACTTCGGCTTTATCAGAGCTTCCGACGGATTGAACAGTTCTATCAAAACTCCGGTACCGGTTACGGAAGGTATCGCCTCTTCCAGGTTGAAGAGTACCAGCGAAACACCTGGCGAATGGCCCGATTTTTATACCAATCCATTCTCACACATATTTTCGGATAGTTGTGGCATTCAAAATAATACAGGTACCGTAGAACCCAATGGTGATAAAATTATCACCTATCATTACGGAGCAGGTACCACCTGCACCATGGCCGATTATGTTAAAAGTGGTACAGCTTCTTTTGTTTATTACTATCCTGAATCTCTTCAGGCTCCTATCATCGATAGCTATTCGATCATTACCGATTGCCAGTTTGAATACATATCCACAGGAAAATGTTTTTCATTGATCGGTAGTACCACGGTTTCGTCAACAGGTCAACTATGGATGAGACAGGATCAGATTAAGATGGGAGAGTGCGGAAATGAATTTACGTATAGCGATAACCAGGAATATTATTATAAAGATAAAAGTTTAACAAACTCTTTAACAGTCACCTCATTGACTATAGTCGATAATGGAACAAGACAGTATAAAGGATCCAAGGCCACATACAATGTTACCGTGGTTGAACCGCTGGAGAAACTAAATACAACCGATGGATATATCGTTAAAGGGGTTGAAAAAGTTACCTATACGAAAGACGGAGTAAATGGTGAATTTACGATCGATTACGGAGATGAAACAGACGACAGCAAAGCAACCATTACCGAGAACGGTCAATCTTACGAAGTAGATTACGTGACATTACAAAATGAAATGTATGGTTCATTGAACTAATTTGCTTTATGATACGCGGTTGTTAAAAGTATTTGAGTTTTTAAGATATGCAGCATTTCGAACGAAATGACTGATTTGAAAGCTGAGCGCAGTTTCGTACTGCGCCCGGTTTTTGGCTTTTTAGCAACGCCGTGTTTGGAGTTGGAGACAATATTTGGTTACTAAGTTTTAATATGCTTTTTTTGAAACAGGAAGAACTCATACAGATATTTCAGGATTACCGGCGGAAGCTTTGCAATTATATCTATTATAAATGCGGCGATATGAAGCTCGCGGAAGATCTCGTACAAGAGGTTTTTGTTATTTTGTGGGAGAAACGCGACAGCGTAAAGCATGTCAGCCTGAAAAGCTATTTGTACACCATTGCCAATCATCTTTACATCGATCATTACCGGCATAAAAATGTAGAGATGGAGCTGATACATAAAAGGCAGGATGATTCCATGGCCGAATCACCCGAATATTTACTGGAAGTAAAAGAGTTTGATAACCGGCTGAAGCTGGCCATTGCTTCTTTGTCAGAAAAAGAAAGAACAGTCTTCCTGATGAACAGGATTGATCAGCTGACTTTCAAAGAAATTGCCGAAAGTCTTAACATCAGTGTAAAAGCAGTGGAAAAACGAATGCATCACGCGGTTGATCATTTGTTTCTGAAAGTAAATCATAAATTGTAAATTTAGATAGATTTGGGGCTCGAAAACCTGAATAAACAATCGATTGTAATACACCGATAAAAGATGAAAAAAGCCTGTTTCGTTCTCCTGTTCATTTT
>DATBXH010000561.1:0-3774 GCA_036514375.1 Bacteroidales bacterium
CCATACAAAAAATATCGTTTCTCTTTCCCTAATATACTGGCCGAAGTATAATCAGCATAGCGGGTATTCTTTCTCCAGTCACTTGAGCTTGCATCGAAAAACTCATTTGATACATGTTCGTTTTTCGCGGTAATAAGCAGCCTTCCTCCTTCAACCGTAGCATTTTCTTTTTTATAATAATTAGGCTGATCAGATATTCCTCCTCCCCGTACAAATCCTTTTTCATAATCCCACAAGGTTGAATCGGGAGCACCGGTATAATTAAACTCGTCGCCCCAAGCATATTTATAACCTGGTATTTCCTTTATAGCTGAGGTATCGGGGGAATAAGGGTCAATTGCAGTCCTAAGGGTATGACTTTTTATTGTATCTCCGGCATTAACCGTTGGCTTGACGGCTAAACATAATATAGGACTCGTTAAAGCAAAACAAAAAATCAAATATTTCTTTTTCATATATACAAATTATATGGTGTATCGCAAGAACCGGTGATGCACAAACCGGTTCCTGAATAATACTATTTAAGGTGTAAGAAGTAATTATTTAATTCGCATAGAACTGGAAATCGTCACCGTATGCGGTACCACTTCCATTACCCCACCTGTAGAAACATACTGTAGCAGAATGATCGCTGGCCCCGGTTGTAATGGTCACGCTCAACTGTTGATATGAGGTACTTGAAGTGCTTGCTGAGACCTGACTGCCAGAATAATTCTTAACACAGATATTGGCAACCTGTCCACTGCTTCCGGCTTTTACCCAACCGCTAAATGTATAGCTTGTACTTGGTTCCAACCCATAAATTGTATATTCGTACCCTGAATTATCAGCCCCGATATAAGCGCAATAACTCCCTGAGTGTTGATTGTTGTTGACAACAGAAGTTGTACCATAAGGGCTCCATCCGGAGGCATTACCAGTTTCAAAACCTGTGTTGCTTATAGGAATTTGGTAAATTCTGATATAATCAAGTTCCAGATAGTTTGGCCATGTCGTTGTTTGATCAGGAGAAGCAGAATTTTCCCCATTATTAATAATTAAATAGCAGTTCTCATTTGGCCAATTCGACACCCCACTTGCATTCAAAGTGTAAACAAGATTATTATCAATATACCATTTAGCACTGGTGGAAGTCCATTCGAAACCGTAAATATGCCAGTTTTGGCTTCCGTATATCCCGTTAAATGGTTGTAAAAAATAGCTATACCAGGTTGTCGTAGGATATGTGCCTGTCATAAGGTGGCAGCCCATGGCGTCATAACCAACATCACTTCGGTAACCGAAATATTCCCAACAATCCCATTCAGGGCCCCAAACCAAATCTTCAGCAACAAGCCAAATGGCTGGCCATACCTTATCTCCGACAGGAAATTTGGCACGACATTCAATATAACCCCTGTTCATATACACCTTGTGCATAGACATGATCGTACCACTTGTATAACTATAGGTACCTGAAGGGTCAGTCCCGGTGTATGACCTTTTCTGATTTCGAAGTACTAGTTCTCCATTAGATACATAACAATCTTCATTGGTAATGTACCCTGCATAAGAGTTATTTAACAAGTACTGGCCAATTGCACCCGGAACCATATTCCCGGTTCCAGGGTCCTTCAAACCAAGGGTCCAATAGTTTGTATTCAGGGATGATCCGTTAAATTCATCTCGCCATATAAGAGAATAAGATGAACTTGGAGCGCTTTTCAAATTATCTCCTGTAAGTTGCTTTGTAGTATCGGGCGAAACTATCAGATTCGCTTTGCTGCAACTTCCAAGCATATAACACATAATCAAAATAATGTATATTATTTTTTTCATTGCCATTTTTTAAAATATTCAGTAATATTCTCTATTAAAAAAAGTATAAAGCTTTATAATTGCCTTATAAAGAGTATTTATGGAATATATACCAGGGTCATAAATATGACCCTGGCGTTTCCAATAGACAAGAAGACTTAAAATTGCTATAAATTCGGGTTAAGTGCTGCATCTCTTAGCGGTATTGGAGCCCAATAACCAGCATGTGTTTCGTCATTAGGCTGATTAATGATAGGTTGTTCGGATGGATCTCTTTTTGAAGTGGCTGACGCTACCGTTTCCGTTCTTACCATATCATACCAACGGTTACAAGGTTCCGGCCCTGCAAATTCCCATTTTCGTTCCATAACAACAGAATCGGCAAATGCAGTACTGCTTAACCCATTGGTCATATTAGCCAAACCTGCCCTGTTTCTTACCTGGTTCAGGCAGCTATAAGCCAATGAATTAGGCGTACCGTCCGCCCTTGCTTGTGATTCAGCATATATCAGTAAAACTTCAGCATAACGTATAACCTGCACTGTACGAGCGCTCCACCAATCAATGTAGGCACCCATGTTAGTAGTATCAAAACCTGAAACCTCCATAAACTTTTTAAAATACGGATGTGCAAATTGAAAACTAGTCCATGGAACAATCGAATCTTTATTGTTAACCTGAAGGTGGACATAGGTAATAAATGTTGCATTTTTCCTTGGTCCTGCGGGAAATTCTTTATAGAAGTTCAATTCGGCATATGCATCGTCCCAACCGCCCATTATCCCGGGAGTAAATGCCGCTGGTGCAAGCATATTACCATTAGAGGAGGTTCCATTATCACTCCAATCCCCTGCCCAGTTATTATAGAAAAAAGTAAACACATCCTCAGCATTGTTTATGGCTTTACTATTTTCACCATTGCTGGCTTTCCACAAATCTGCATAACTTGGCAATAATTGATAAGAATAAACGCCAGCGTTTACACTATCCATCACAGCTTTTGCTAAATCCCTGGCAAGTGTGAACTTCGTATTATCTTTCACAGGGTAACCGCCTTCAAATAAATATACCGATGCCAATAGCGTCTGGGCGGCTCCACAAGTAATACGCGCATAAGAAGTAGTCTTTTCAAGATCAGATGGATATGGTGCATTCTTATAATTGCTAGGCAATAATGGTATTGCCTTGGTTAAGTCCGAAACAATGTGGTTGTAAATATCTACATAAGAAGCCTTTTTAGCGTTATAATCCACCACTACCTGATCTTGAATTGGAACCTGACCCCAAATACGGACAAGGTTAAAATATGCTAATGCCCTTATAAAATAAGCCTGACCAAGCGCCCTACTCTTCTGCGCAGACACTAATGCACTAAGCTGATCAGGTTGCGTTACATTATCTATAGAATTTATAATAACATTAGCCTGCTTAATGGCCAAATATGCAGGGTTCCATACCCTGTCAAGATGTCCATTATTATTTGTAGTATTAAATTGATCAAATGCCAAAAAATCCTGTTTATTACCTCCGGCTTGGGTCGTAATTTCATCACCTGCCAAACATGCCTCATAACAACCGGTTTCGTTATACATGCTATTCGAAATACTATACAGAGCATTTACGCATTTCTCAAGGGCATTCAATGATTGTGGATAGGTACTGGGTACCACCAAACCATATTTTTTTTCATTTAGAAAATCCTTACCGCATGAGAATAACACGAATATAAGTAGGGAAAATATTATAAGCTTTTTCATATTCTTTTAATTATTCATGATTAATTAAAAATTCATCTGTAAACCTAATGTAATAGTTTTGGGATTGGGGTAAGCTCCAACGTCAACTGCCCCATCAATATCACTGCTGGTCGATGATGATTCAGGGTCAAAGCCTTTGTATTTGGTAAACGTAATCCAGTTTTGTGCGCTTACCGTGAGTTTTAGATCGGCAAACTTGACAACCGATTTCTTTAAATTG
>DATBXH010000562.1:0-3188 GCA_036514375.1 Bacteroidales bacterium
TAGCTTTTTTCCTTTACCATCAGGATAAAATCAGTAAGGGCAGGAGAGTATACAGCACCACCGGCACAAGGCCCCAAAATAGCAGAGATTTGAGGAATTACACCTGATGAGAGCACATTTAACTGAAAAATATCGGCATAACCAGCTAAACTCTGCACCCCTTCCTGAATACGAGCTCCACCGGAGTCGTTCAGTCCAATTACTGGAGCGCCCATTTTCATAGCCATTTCCATCACTTTTACAACCTTGTCGGCATTAGCGCGACTCATGGTACCGCCAAATACTGTAAAATCCTGTGCAAAAACAAAGACCAGACGATCGTCGATTTTGCCATAACCTGTTACCATTCCATCGCCGGGCACTTTGTTGTCGGCCATACCGAAGTCAGTAGCTCGGTGAACAACCAGTTTATCGAGCTCCACAAATGTTCCGGCATCCAGAAGATCATTAATACGTTCGCGGGCTGTTTTCTTTCCATCATTGTGTTGTTTGGCAATTTTATCAGTACCACCACCAAGTTCAGCGGTTTTAATCTTGTCAGATAGTTCTTTGTATTTTTGTTCTAGATTTTGCATAATATAAATTTCTGTTTTATAGATGTTTACTTATTAATAAATCATTGTGAGAAATTCTGCAGCTTCTCTGATTTAGTGTGGTTTAACCATTCATGTTTCTTTATTTCGTACTCATAGTTCAGTACCATTTTTCCACCATAGTCTACATATAATTCTTTGGTTTTTGTTGCACCTATTTTGTCGATTGCTTTTTGCGACCTGATATTATTTACACCAATGTGAAATATTACGGTCTCCACATACTTAAAAGCATAGTCGAGCAGAAGTTTTTTGGTCGACCTATTGTAAGTGCCTCCCCAGTAATTACGACTAAGGAAAGTATAACCAATAGCAATGGAAGAATGCGCTTCATCGTAGTTATAAAATCTTGTTGAACCAATCGGTTTTCCTGATAGTTTATCAAGAATTACGAATGAACTTTTACAAGCCATTGCACCCTCAAAAAACTCAAGGAAAACTTCCTTTTTGTAACGATCCGATATAGGATGTTGTTCCCATATTTTTGGATCGGAAGCAATTTCATACAGTGCCTCAAAGTCTTTTTCCTGCGAAGGGATCAATTGTGTTAAACCGTCTTCAAGGTTTTCTGGCTGTAAATTCATTGCATTTTTTGAAGTTGATTATTATTTAATTAGGCAATATTTTGATTTACTCAATGATTATCAATGGTTGATTGCTTTTTACAGTATCGCCTTCTTTAACAAGAATCTTCTTAACAGTAGCATCGCGGCCTACCTTATATTCGCTCTCCATTTTCATGGCAGATACGACTATCAAAGTTTCTCCTGCTGTTACTTTTTGGTTGAGTTTAACAGGGATACGTACGATTTTACCTGGCATAGGAGTCGATATGGTATTTTCGTTTTGATCCAGACTCCCTTTATTCCTGTTTTGCTGATACCGGGTTTCGGCATCAATAATTTCAATATCGAACGATTTAAAATAGGTATTGGCTATATAACGTTTCGAAGTCTCGCCTTCAATAACCTCAATATTATGTGATTGTCCCTGATGTATAACTGAATACTCGCTTTCTTCCACTTTACAAAGGTCTACGTCATATACAAGATCGTCAACCTTAACCTTTATAAGGTTTCCGTTTCGAGACAGCAATTTTACTTTGGCCAGTCGTTTGTCAACCTTTATTTCTAATTCCATTTATGTTGATTATTAGATTCGTACCACATTCTTAGTCCTTCCATATTTTTTCCAATACGACCCGTTTTGGGTTGGAGGTGCCACTTCGGTTAGCTTTTCCAGTTTGTCCAGATAATCGACAAATGCTGTAACAATGGCCAAATCCTCACATTCATAATCGCAAATATGTGTTTCCTTAAATAGATCGTTAAAATGATCCTCGATGAAATGGGTATTATATTTACCCGCTTCAAAATCATGATGTTTCATAATACTTTCGAGGAACTTAATAGAAGTCTTTACCCCTGAAATTTTGTATTCGTAAAGCGCCCTTTTCATGCGGGCAATGGCGCCTTCACGTGTTCGGGCCCAAACGATCAGTTTTGAGATCATGGGGTCGTAATATATAGGAATTTCGTAGCCTGCATAAACATAGCCGTCAGTCCTTACACCTAAACCTCTCGGCTCCGAGATATGACGGACCAACCCTGGCGATGGCATAAAATTGTGATCAGGATCTTCAGCATAGATGCGGCATTCAATAGCATGCCCCATTTGCCTGATATCCTCCTGCTTATAATGCAAAGGTTCGCCATTTGCAACCCTTATCTGTTCCTTTACAAGATCGACCCCAACAACACGCTCTGTTATAGGATGTTCGACCTGTAAACGGGTGTTCATTTCCAGAAAATAGTAGTTCAGGTTATCATCCACGAGGAACTCGATGGTGCCAACGCCTTCATAATTAACAGATTTGGCAGCAGCACAAGCTGCTTTGCCCATCTCTTCGCGGAGTTTAGGCGTCATTATGGGTGATGGAGTCTCTTCGATTACCTTTTGGTGACGGCGCTGAACGGAACATTCGCGTTCGCAGAGGTGAATAACGCTCCCATATTTGTCTCCCAACACCTGAAATTCGATATGATGTGGAGAAGAAATGTATTTTTCGATATAGACTGAATCATCACCAAAGGCAGATAACGCCTCTGATTTAGCTGCTTTAATAGCATCCATTAGCTGCGATTCTTTTTCGACAAGGCGCATTCCTTTGCCACCACCGCCAGCAGAAGCTTTGATGATAACAGGCAGACCAATTTCGTCAATTACTTTCTTGGCATCTTCCTGTTTGGTGATTTTTTTCTTGGTCCCTGGAACAACAGGAACTCCAGCATTAATCATGGTTTGACGTGCAGTAATTTTATCGCCCATAGTAGCCATGGCATGAGGCGAAGGACCAATAAAGATTATGCCTTCTTTGCCACAAAGCTTTGCAAACTCAGCATTTTCAGATAAGAAACCATATCCGGGATGAATAGCATCGGCACCAGACAGTTTGGCTACCTCAATTATCTTTTCCATTTTCAGATAGCTCTCCGATGATGGCGAGGGTCCTATCAAATAGGCTTCATCTGCATAGCGCACGTGCATTGACGCACGGTCGGCTTCGGAATAGACCGCAACACTTTTAATGCCCAT
>DATBXH010000563.1:0-4450 GCA_036514375.1 Bacteroidales bacterium
CATGCCCTGAATGATAATAATAACTCTTTATTGCGCCGCTCTTTGTATCCAATTTATACTCACAAGTCTCCTTAAGCTTTCCATCTGGATAAAATTGTTTGGAATAGCCATCTTTCAGGTAATACCCATTTCGCAAATCAATAAAAAATTGATTGGCTGAAACTTTCTTTTTCTTGGATAAATACACCTGCTCCATGATAGGGATTCCTTTTGGCGTAGAATAGCGATAAATAAAATGCTTTGGGAATTCGGGATATACTGAAATTTCAATGAAACTACTATCAGATTTAAAATATTTTCGCTCTCCAATCTGAAGGTCCTGAGATTTTGCGTAAGTCTGATTCAACCATAGAAGTACTACTACAAACGAGGCTAAGTTTTTCATCTATTCATATTTAAAGATAAAACAATTCATTCCTATTGATAAATAACTGGAAATGATGTTGTAGTAGACTCAAAAATAGAAAAAAATTTTTACTTTAGCCTTGTTCAAATTAATTTATGAATTAACTGAATTTCAACCATGTCATTAAATCGTCGAAACTTTCTTAAACTCTCCGGTGCCGGAATTGCCGGAGGGGCAATTATAAAAAATTCAGGCACCACATTCGGTCAATCCTTAAAACCATCTTCTACCTTTGAGCCCAAAAAACTGGTTTACCGGACGCTGGGTAAAACCGGACTTAAGATTCCCATTGTAAGCTTACCCGTTGAACGTATCGATAATGAAAACCTTGTAAAAGAAGGTATTGCCGCAGGTATCATTCTCTTCGATACGGCATACAGTTACGGACAGGGAAGAAGTGAAGAATTTCTTGGCGAAGCTCTTAAATCATATGATCGGAAAAAACTGCTTATCGCTACCAAGATTAGTACAAAAGATAAGGAAAATCCCGAAAAGGATTTACTTGCAAAATTCGAAAAAAGCCTTCAGCGCCTTCAGACTGATTATGTAGACATTCTCTATCTTCATGCAGTGGACAAGCGAGAGGATGTGCTAAATCCTGTTTACCTGAAAGTTTTCCGGAATTTAAAGAATCAGGGTAAAGCAAAATTTATTGGAGTATCGACACACAAGAATATGGCAGAGGTGTTAAAAGCCGCTGTTGAAAGCAAAGTTTGGGAAGTCGTACTGACTGCTTACAATTTCCGCATGGAAAATTCGGCTGATGTGATACAGGCTGTTGCTGAAGCATCCAATGCAGGCCTGGGTATTGTTGCTATGAAAACAATGGCAGGCGGGTATTGGGATAAAGAAAGAACAAAGAAGATAAACGCCAGGGCTGCTCTTAAATGGGTATTGAATAATGAAAACATTACAACTGCCATTCCGGCAATCACCAATTTCGAAATGCTCGATGAGGACCTGAAAGTCATGGAAGATCTTACGCTTACAGATCAGGAGAAACAGGACTTACAAGTCAATAATTCAACAACTGGTTTATTCTGCCTTGGATGTGAACATTGCAGAACCCAGTGCCCACATAACGCACCTGTCCCCGAGCTAATGAGAGCCTACATGTACGCTTATGGCTATAACGATACTAAACTAGCCCGGAAAGTGGTGGATGAGATGAGTGATCAGGGACAAATATGTACAGCTTGCCCTGTGTGTCATGTCAAATGCCGACAGGGTTTTAAAATCAAAGAAAAAGTAACAGATATTGTCCGAATTAAACAGGTACCGATCGATTTTCTGGTTTGATCCATAGCTAACTTCAATGTAACCTGTCAATTATTTTTTGGAGAAGTGTCTGTAAGTTTGTTCGCGTTTCATCATCAAAATCGGAAAGCTTTATTTTATTGTCTATTACATTATTCATAAAATCCATAGAAAGCATCGAACAGGATAATCCATTGTTTTCAACGTATTCGGAATTACTTTCCGTGATCCCCACCCGTTGATGGAGGATAAGGTTCTTAAAATCAATAGTTGAGAAATAATCTATCAGGGTACGATCATGTTCCATGCGAATGACATTCCGGTCACTTTCATTTTCATTATCTGCAAACAGTCTACTTCGCATTTCCCGGAAAACCTGTCTCCCCTTCGGAGTTCCGCTCAAAAGTGTAACAAAATCAAGTTTCCAGCCAAGTAATAAATTGGCAAGAGTGGGAACATTGGTTACATCCGTTGCCGGAAGGATATATATTTTCTTATCCGGATAAACCAATTTAAATAAGGCTGATAAAAAATAATACGTACAGTTGTCCTCTACGATCAGGTTATTATCCTTATGAATAAATTGCTGATCGGTAAACCGGACACCCATGAGGGAGTATAAAGGAGATAAAGTATCTGCCGAAGCTTTGCTGAGCGATCGCACATCATAAATCACAGATTCACTGTTATCGTCATCCTCTATGGCTCGTTGCACAGCCAGTATTCTGTATAATTTATTAACGTCGACCAGATGTGGTGAATGCGTGGTATAAATAATATTCAGATTCTCCTTGATATCCTCAAATACTTTAAGCACATCTTCCTGAGCACGTGCATGCAGGGATACACCAGGCTCGTCTATCAGCAGAATTCTGTTCTTATGGTTTAGTTTAGCCGAAGCCTTCAATTCAAGATAGAACGAAAGAAACCATCGCACACCACGACTACGCTGTTTGGGATAAAGCCTTTCGCGTGTGTCTTTTATCCAAAATTCAAGATACGGCTTCCCCTTCTTGTCAGGATGGCTATAATCGTAATGATCCAGTTCAAAATTAATTTTAATCTTATTGTTCTTCCCCACGTTTTGCCGCCAGAAATCCTGGAAATTCACCGTTAATTCCCCATTCAGATTCTCTATTTTCTGTTTTAGTATACGACTGTTCTGCTGATCAAAAAAATCGGCGTCAATTCCGGCTACTACCAGGAAATTTCTGGCAGCCTTATAGCCTTCTACCGATGAATTCTCATTAAGTAAATCATCGAGGTCGATACGATTTGGTAACAAAGAACTAAAATCTTCGAATAACTCAAACGTCGGACAATATTTAAAGAATTCATTTGCCAGATCTTCGGAAGAGGCATATTTATCACCTGCAGCAAGCTGTTTTATTGACATTTTCCTGGCATCCTCATGATCAATGTCCTGAAAAATAAAGGACGCCATTGCTTTATTATATTTAACCTCTTCTGCTAACTTGTCCAATTCTTCGATAACCTGAGTCAACTGTCCGCGCGCCGTATCCAGCTTTTGCTGTGTATTCTTAACATCACGCGAATTAGCAACTTTCCCAAGACTTTCCTCCGTTTCTCTGATAAACTGAGTTAATGACTCTAATTTTCTATGCGCAATCTCACTCTTTGAGAGAGAATCTTTTACGAGTCTGGCATATTTTACCTTTGTACTTATCTGTGTCAACCCATTATTTAATTCTTCAATAACTGATTCTTTTTGCTTAATCTCGCCCCTGGCACTTTCAACTGCTATTTGTAATTTATCCGTTTGGTTCTGATATAAATCAATTTGCTCCTGGCTTTTTGCTTTTTGTGCCGATTTAATTGTTTCTGACAACTGCTGTTCAGCTTTTTGACAATTTTGTTGCGCTCTCAATAATTCCTGGTTTGCATCGGACAAGGCCTTCTCAATTTTCGTTCCCTCTTCATCAAACCTCATAATGTTCTGCATTAACTCCTTTTGAGATAACTCCAATTGCTCCTTTTGAGAGGTATAGAATGAAGTGATGATCTCACCTCCTAGTTCCAGATTACTCTGCTTGGCTTCGTTCCAACTTCTGGTTAATAATACCTTACCGGATTTACGTAAATGATCGGCTACCTCATCGGGTGTTTCGAATGACTTAATTACTTTTGAAATAATCTGTTCATCAACGTCGAACTCACACGATACCTGAGGCAAACTTAAATCGCTCCGTAAAATATCATCGGTAATAATACCTTCATAAAAACTTTGAAGCGCTTCGAGTACAGAAGTTTTCCCTGATTCGTTCTGCCCAATCAGTGCTGTAATGTTGTCTGGCGAAAGTTTATTAAAATTGGAATTAACGATGGATCTGTAATTTTTGACACAAAAGGCAATTAATTTCATAATGTTGAGGGTATTAATAAGATGTTAGCTTTTGTTTTTGTACATTTGTAACCACAAAACCAATTATTTAAACCCAGATTCCGCAATAGAAAAATATAATTGCGGAACCTCAGTTGGGATAGGAGATTGAAAATATAAAACGAAAAAATTAACTACTCCTTTCCAAACTGGAATTTAAAACCAACGACAAGAATGTCATCCACCTGCATATTCTTCCCTTTCCACAATTCAAGGGTCTCGGCAACTTTCTGGCCTTGCTTTTTTAACGGGAGAGAATGAATATCCAATAGTAAATCGCGAAAGGCCGGATATTTGAATTTCTTATTTGAAGGTCCCCCAAATTGATCCACGTAACCGTCTGTAAACAGGTAAATATGATCATTCTTTAACAATGGCATTACGTG
>DATBXH010000564.1:0-5492 GCA_036514375.1 Bacteroidales bacterium
CAGGCGTTCGTCCAACCATGAGACCGGCTATAAAAACAGTCAATAAAATAAATACCACCATGCCATACATTCCGGCGCCTACGCCTCCAAAAATAATTTCGCCCAGCATCAGGTTGAACATGGCTACCATACCCGATAGCGGAGTGAGACTATCGTGCATGGCATTTACCGAACCATTGGAGGCACCAGTGGTAGCCACTGACCACAGTACACTGTTGGTTACCCCAAAACGAGTTTCTTTTCCTTCCATATTCCCGGCTACATGTAATACTGCATTATGCCCATATTCCGAATAAAGAGATATTGTCAGTCCTGCAGCAAACAGGATGAACATAACAGTAAAAATAGTCCATCCCTGCCGCTTCGAACCGACAAACTTTCCATACGTATATGTCAGCGAAGCAGGAATAAGCAGAATGGCAAGCATCTCCAGGAAATTACTGAATGGCGTTGGGTTTTCGAACGGATGGGCACTGTTGGCATTGAAAAATCCTCCGCCATTGGTGCCTAATTGTTTGATAGCAATTTGTGAGGCAGCGGGTCCCATGGGAATAACCTGTTGAGCTCCCTGTAATGTATGTGCAGTTTCGTAAGGCCGGAAGTTTTGAACCACTCCCTGGCCAACCAGCAAAACAGCGAAAATAATGGAAAGAGGTAATAACACATAAATAGTTGACCGGGTGAGATCGACCCAAAAGTTTCCGACTTTCTCCGTTGTTTTTCTGGTCAACCCGCGTACTAATGCTAGGATAACTGCGATACCGGTTGCTGCACTTACAAAATTCTGAACGGTAAGTCCCAACATCTGCACAAGGTATCCCAGCGTAGTTTCTCCTGAATAAGACTGCCAGTTGGTATTGGTCATAAAACTGACGGCTGTGTTAAAGGAAAGGTGCCATGATACGTTTGGCAGATGTTGCGGGTTCAAAGGCAGGTATGCCTGTAACATCTGCAATAGAAAAACCACCAGGAACCCGAAGAAATTAAACAGCAGTAATCCGAGTGTATAAATTTTCCAATCGTTTTCTTCGTTGATATCGATTCCTGAAAACCTGTACACCAGGTTTTCCATCCAGCCAAATACAGGTCTTAAAGCGTGTTTCTCGCCCATAAAAACCTTAGCCATGAACCCGCCCAAAATGGGAGTTAACGCTATGAGGGCAACAACATACAGCAGAATTTGAATAATTTCGTTCATTTTTTAAATGATTTTAACGTGGTATGAAATATTTTCTCAATTGCATATCCAATAAAATGTCCGATAAGAAAAACCAGAATTAATCCTCCGAAAAATTTTATGATAAGCAATATCATGTTTTAGAATTTATCGGGTCGTAACAGTGAATAAATAAGATACCCCATAATTAACAGGGCAATAACAGAGCCTATGACATAGCTGACTGTACCGTTGGCAACCGCTGTATTTGAATGAGCAGGAGCAGTAACCAGAATGATCGTTAACATGTGTGTTTCCCAATTCATAGCATTAGATTTTAAGCACGATACAAAAGTAGATTGGGAAGTATAAGCGAAATATAAAGAATGTAAGGGTTGGTATAAAGATTTTATAAAGACAGTTGAATCTCCATCCGTAGATAATGAATAAGGTTCGGTATAATTTGCAAGTTCATCTTAAATAAGACATTGATAAATTTTCACTATCTTTAAGGAAACATCTTGAGACATTAAACTTAGAGATTAAGCTTTAAAGATGGTCTGAAATGAACAACAGATTCGAAAACATTCAATTGGAAGTTAGGAAATTCGTTGCTCCGGAATATATTTTTGGAGTTGATTCGAGATTCTGGGTGGCACAATACTGTCAGAAACTTGGTGGACGTAAGGTGCTATTGGCCACTGACAGTGGAATCCTCAAAACACCTTGGGTAAAGGAAATAGAAGACAAATTAAATGAAGTTGGAATTGATTATGTTATTTTCTCTTCCATCTCCCCAAATCCCAGAGATTATGAAGTGATGGAAGGTGCACAAATTTATACCCGGAATAAGTGCAATATGATTCTGGCCCTTGGTGGTGGTAGTGTTATCGATTGTGCTAAGGGAATCGGAATTATTGCTAACAACTACAAACACATTAAGGATTTTGAAGGAGTTGACAAGATTCTTAAACCGATGCCTCCCCTGGTGTGCATCCCTACTACAGGAGGAACTTCGGCAGATGTATCGCAGTTTGCAATCATCAATAATACCGACGAAAAATATAAGATGGCAATTATTAGTAAAGCTGCAGTTCCGGACGTAGCTCTTATTGATCCTTATATTCTAACAAGTATGGATTTATATTTGACCGCTTGTTCCGGAATGGATGCCCTGTCTCATGCCTTTGAAGCCTTTGTTTCCAATGCCAGTTCGGCGTTTACCGACTTATATGCCCTTGAAGCAATGCGACTGATAAATAAAAATTTACTATTATCAGTACAGGAGCCGGATAATATTCAGGCAAGAGGTAAAATAATGCTGGCAAGTCTTTATGCAGGATTAGCATTTTCCAATGCCAGTTTAGGATGTATTCATTCGATGGCGCATAGCCTTGGAGGGTATCTTGATTTGTCTCATGGCGAGTGTAATGCAATATTGTTACCGCATGTAGTAAACTATAACTTTGATTCGGCTTCCGATAAATACAATAAAATAGCTGAAACGCTCCAAATTCCGAATATTGGTATGAATAATCGGGAAAACAGGAAAGCACTAATGTCTTATCTTTTTCAAATGAACAATAGTTTGGGAATTGATAAGACTCTTCGGCAAAAGGGAGTAACTTCAGATCTGGTTTCCGTATTGGCAGGCAAAGCAATCAAAGACCCTTGTAATGCAACGAATCCCAAGCCTCCGTTAAAAGGAGATTTGGAGACGATTTATAAAGAAGCTATGTAACATGGAAGGCAGCTGGGAAAACGACCGGAATAAAATCATAGGCTTAGGGGAGAATTCGTTTAGGAAGAGTTATTACCCTGAGTTGCAAAGTAAAATTGAAGAGCTGGAAGTATCGCAGAAAAATCTGGATACCATCATTAATAGTACAAAGGATGGCATAATTATTCACGATTTTTCGGGTAAAATTCTTTTTCTCAACAAACCCGCCAGAATATTATTAAATATTCAGGAGAATGATACATGCCAATTTACCGTAATGGATTTATCTTCTCCTAAGAATAGGATCGGCGATCTGCCAAAAATATGGAAAGCTGTAAGAAATAATAAGCCCCAAACCATAGAATGGATTATGTTGGATCCTTCAACAAAGAAAGAAATGCCGGTTCAGGCCTCTGTTAATAGTACAGTATGGAATGGCGAGGATGTTTTTGTTGCTGTTATCCGCGATTTTACTGTTCGTAAAGAATATGAGGAAAAGTTATTAAAAGCCAAAGAGCAGGCTGAAGAAAGTAATCGCTTACAATCGGCCTTTTTACAAAATATGTCGCATGAAATCCGAACTCCAATGAATGCCATTATTGGATTTTCGGATTTGCTTAACGATCAGGGCTTATTACCCGAAACTCGGAAGCAATATACATCTATCATCATAAACAGTACAAACCAGCTGCTTTCCATTGTAAATAATATACTTACTATTTCAATGCTCGAGACCAGGCAGGAAAAGGTAAATATTCAATCCGTAAATATTAATCAGGTTTTAAGCGATTTATTCACAATTTATAAAAATCAGGCATTTGCCCGTAATCTGTCTATACAACTTAAACCACAACTTTCCGATCCGGATTCGGAGATATTTACTGACAAAACCAAAATAATTCAAATCATTACGAATTTGCTTAACAATGCTATAAAATTCACGCATGAGGGCTCTATTGAGTTTGGATATCGGCAGAAAAACGACAACCTGGAATTCTATGTAAGTGATAGCGGTATCGGAATACCTAAAGAGATGCATGCTAAAATCTTTAACCGGTTCGTTCAGGCCAATAAGTCTATTCAGTTAAGTTATGGTGGAGCCGGATTGGGTTTGGCTATTTCGAAAGAATTCGTTGATTTGTTAGGCGGGAAGATATGGGTAGAATCGGATCTGAACAAAGGATCCGTATTTTATTTCACAATTAAATATCAGCCTGTCAATAATTCATCTCCTGTAAAAACAGATGATGCTGTTCCTCCTCATCATGTATCGACCATTTTAATAGCCGAAGATGAGGATTTCAATTACAAGTATCTGGCTGCAATATTACAGAAAACGAATACAACGTTAATTCATACCAGCAATGGGAAAGAAACAGTCGATGCCTGTAAATCGAACCCGGGAATAAATCTGATTCTGATGGATATTAAAATGCCTGTGATGGATGGGTATACCGCAGCGAAATTAATAAAAGAATTTCGTCCCAATCTGCCTATTATTGCACAATCAGCTTATGCCATGGATCATGAAATAAAGCAATACGAAGACTTGACTTTTGATGATTATATTACAAAACCGTTTAATAGGGAAGAATTATATTTGAAAATCATGAAGTTTATTAAAGTCAGTTAAATTCCGGATCAAAATTTCTCACATTCACAAAGCAATGTTTCGTATGAAAAGATTGCTTAATTTTGAGTGAAAAAACAAAATAAGCTTATAACTAACCTGCTCATTAAATTGACAGAGGGTTGGTTATAGCCTGGGCATATTGTTTCTATTTTGGGTTCGACAGGCTGATAAGAGTAACCCCAATATTCCTGCCATTTTTTGACTTTGTCTACTGCCAATCAAAAACACGAAGTAATGGAAAGATATTCAAGAGTTTCAATCAGAGAAACAAAGGAATCAAAATCAGTTAAAATTGGCTCTGATTTAAAACCGGAAATAATTTCTTCCCTCATCAATAAGTGGCAGTCCTTATTAGATACAACAGCAAAAATAGTAAACGTGCCTTCGTGCCTCATCATGCGCCTAAACGAAGAGACAATTGAAGTTTTTCTCAGAAGCCGGACTGAGGGAAACCCTTATGAGGCCGGAGAAAAAGCTGGACTTATTTATGGACTTTATTGTGAAACGGTGATTGGAACTCAACAGCCTTTGCTGGTCACAGATGCAACAAAAAGTCAAATCTGGAATAAAAACAATCCGGATATCGATTTAAACATGATTTCATACCTGGGGTTCCCAATTAACTGGCCGGACGGAGAAGTATTCGGTACCGTGTGTCTTTTGGATAAGAAGGAAAATCAATATAACGAAGATTTCATTAATTTATTACGTAAGATAAAGCTACACGTTGAGACTGACCTGGAATTGTTATTGGCAAATAGTGATTTGAAAGAAAAAAACATGCAGCTTGAACGACTAAATAATACGAAGTCAAAATTTTTGTCTTTAATTTCCCATGATATCAGAGGAAAGATTGGAATTTTAGATCAATTATTAAAATTAGCTATTGACGAATTTGAAAATTACGATAAGGCGAGTCTGAAAACTTTATTTCAATCGTTAAGTCAGGAGGCCGATTCTTCGTTTCAGACACTTGAGAGTCT
>DATBXH010000565.1:0-4796 GCA_036514375.1 Bacteroidales bacterium
AATTCGTAGGTATTGGTACCAGTTTTCCGGATCATCACATATTCCATATTTGTATACTGAGCACTGGAAGCGCCATTACGAACAACGGTTGATGTATATAGTCCCTCGATACTATTGACCAAATCGCCATTGTAAGCAACGTAAACGGTCCGGGTAACTGATCCGGCAAAACCATCGGAATTGACGGCAGTGTAATTGATAAAATATCTATTGGATTTAGTTACATCTACGGTAGTACCTGAATATGTGAAATAGTCTCCCACCACTGGTGTAGTAACTGTAATTGGCTGTCCGTTGGCAGTTGCTGTAGCTCCCGGATCATTGAATGCAGTTCCGCCTGATACAAATACGGTAGCATCACCATTCATGGTTATTTCCGGGTAGTAGGTAACTTTTGACAACCCTTCGGTTTCCAGATTCTTTTTGCAGCCCGATAGAAAAACATCTGTAAGAGCAAGCAAAATGATGATATATTTTATTTTTTTCATTTTTCTAAGAATTTGATTTGATAAACATTAAGGTTTTACATCCCACCACACCTTCTTATAAACAGGAGCGTTATCGGTAGGTGCATTCTTGTTTCTTTCTTTTTCCGTTTCAGGCAAAATCAAGCGTTTGGGGAACTGACCGTTAGGTGTTACACCTTGAACCGAATACGTTAAAAAATCGGGGTAATGCGTGCGATTTTGTTCCAGAAAAGCTTCCAAACCATGCAATCCAGCCATGGATGCCCATTTCTCAGTAATAATTAATTTAAGTCTATCTTCCATAGTACTGGCGGCAAGATATTTGGGTTTGGCATGATCGGCAAGATAATTGCTCCCATCCTCGCCCCATAACTTAAATGCGGCCAAAACTCCACTTTGGTAGAGCGCCTGGTCATTCCCTGTCATATAGCCCCTGATCACAGCTTCTGCCTGTAAAAAATAGCTTTCGGCTGCCGTAAAATAATAAACAGGGTCACCGGGGGATTCAATAAATCCGGAAAGACTGGAGCCTGAAATATTCGGGTTTGCAAAATCTCCCTGAGCAAGTCCTTTGTAAACACCGCCTGCCTTTGAATATAGATGCATTACCCTTAAAGTGTCGTTTATAGTATCCAGATAAGTCAGTAATGTATTACTGGCTTTTAAATTGTCGGATGTATTTAACTGTGCGATATTGCTTTCATAAAGCGGATTTCGTTTACTTGCCTGATCCTGGAATTGAGTAAAAGCTGCATCCACCGTGAGAAAACCATCAAAATTAGGGTCATTTATCATGGCCTGAATACCGGCCTGGGAAACTGTAGGACGTGCATAGCATTCACGCAGATATATTTTTAATTTCAGGGTATTGGCAAATTGACGCCATAATTTCATTCTTTGATCGAAACTTAAGGACAGGTTTGTACCGAATATGAAATCATTATAAAGAGGGTCTGCGGATGTTGCTACGCCACCTTCCGTATGATGTAAGTCCTTTGATAAAGCAACATTGATACGCGAAATAAGGCTATCGTAAATATCTTGCCCTTTCTCATAATGCGGCGACAATACATCTGAAGATGCACCGGTCAGTGCCTCAGCTCCACGATTGGCTTCAGAAAAAGGAATGTTATCATAAAGGTCCACCAAGACCTGCCAGGTATACGACTCCATAGCAGTCGTCATCAGGTAATACGACCAATTTTGAGTTTGTTCCGCCTGAGTACGCACAAATTTGAAATCATTCAGGGCTCCGGCGTACAATTCGGTATACTCTGTGTTGAAATCGGAACCGATAAGATTATAGGAATCTATATTCTTGTATTGATTTGAAGTAACATTTTGAGTAAAATACTGTGACCACATCCCGCCCAATAGTGCATAATATCCGCCAAAAACTGATACCGTAGATGTTACAGCAGAAGGATAAATCTGATCCAGAGTAGCAGAAGAAGGTGCATTTGGGCTCGTGTTTATGTCCAGCCAATTCTTGCATGAGGCTACAAGCAAGGTAAAAGAAAATAATATGATGATCTTTTTCATAAGATTCGTGAATTAAAGATTTTAGAATGATAGTTTAACCGAAAAACCGTACGATCTTACCGTTGGTCCGCCCCTAAATTCACCGAAATCGCCTGCCAAATCATTACCAAATGTTGTAACTTCAGGGTCGATAAAATTATTGGATTTGGGTGTCCATAAAAGTAAATTCCGTCCTACTATACCAATAGTAATGTCGTGAATAGGAAATCTTTGTAATAAGGTTTTCGGAAGAGTATAACTAAAGATGGCTTCGCGGAGCTTAATGTAGGAACGGTCCAGGACACTGTTGCGCTCGGCCAGTTTGTTGGCAGAATGATAATAATAATCGTCCATGGTAGCCATTGTCATCGGTGTTGTATTCTCTGTGTAAATCGGATTACCACTATTATCAGTTCCTACCTGGGTAACAGAATTCGGCACAACAAAAGGCTGACGGTAATTATAGGTAGTATTGGTAGCATTCCCTGCAAACATCCAAATATCAGCAGTGCTTGAATAAATTAAGCCACCATAACGCCAATCAAATGTAAATCCAAGTGAAAAACCTTTATAACTCAACTGGTTGGTCAGACCTGCCACAAATTTAGGCTGGGAATTACCGTAAATTCCTTTATCAGGTGCTTCTCTGGGATATCCTTGCGCATCCACAACTATATGACCTTTACCATCTGTTAAAGGCACAGGACCTTCAAAGAGACCCAACGGCTTACCGGGACGAACCACGTAATCAACATCGTAACCAGACGCATTAAGTGCAAAGCTTGATCCTCCAACCATAGAAGCGTACGTAATTTCAACCCTGTCCAGACCGTCAGCAAGTTTAACAACCATCCCCTGGTTATGAGTAAAATTAACAGTCATATCCCAACTAAACTTTGGTGTTTTGACAGGAGTTATATTCACCAATAATTCCACACCTTTGTTTTGAATTTCTCCTACATTCTTAACCTGTACGGTATACCCCGATGATGTTGCCAAAGGAACATCAAGTATAAGATTTGTTGTCTTTCTGTTATAATAAGTAAAATCGATACCAAACCTATTTTCAAAGAATTTAAGTTCTGTTCCTACTTCAAATTCGGTAGTAAGTTCTGGCTTTAAACCGGGATTCCCCAATCGATCTGAGATAGTAAAGCCATTAACGCTTTTCTGGGTTAGTTTACCCGTTGCATCACCATAATTTGTTGTAAGAGGGAAATTGAGGTTACCAAAGGGTAACTGAATCTGAGTTTGGGGATATGTAGTTTTAATCAAATATGGAGAGGCGTCATTACCGGTTTGACCATAACCTGCCCTAATTTTAGCATATGATACCACATTTTTAATTTGTGGAAAAGCTTCGGTGAGTATAAAACTACCATTTGCACTTGAATAGAAAAATGAGTTTTTATTTGTGGGCAAAGTCGATGACCAGTCATTACGAGCTGTTGCAGTAAGATATAGAAATCCTTTGTAGCCACCAGTAACCTGTCCGTAAACTCCAACCAATCTTTGCTCGGATGTAGTGGTGGAAGAAATAGGAGTAGAAGCACTATTTGACAGATCGTAAAAATACGGCACGTCCAACCCCTGAACTTGTCCAAACAACTGCTTGTAATAGCGATCGTTCATGGTATAACCAAGTATGCCCGTCAAATTAAATCTCGGTGAAAATTCTTTGTCAATCTGCAGAAATAAATCACCATTAGTCTGCCGTTGAATTGCTTGTTGCTCTGTCACTTTACCGGGGACACTCTGATAGGTTTTATTAAAACCATTGGGATCGGGAATAGCAATAGCAATCCATGATTTCTCTTGATTTGTAATTACGTCATTACCGATCCTTCCATTAATACTTGCCCATTTATTCAAACTATAACTAAGATTGATATTACCAATAATACGATCTTCATTATAGTTATCTCCGTTTTCATTTAAATCGAAATAAGGGTTTCCGGCATATGGAGTAAAATAGTTATTGAGATTGAAAAATTTATTTTGATAATTTTTCATATCTACAATACTGAAATCTGTAGGGATCTGCAGGATATCGTCATATAAAATGGCGCCATTGTCGCTGCCACCCTGTCCGGCAGGTACAAATTTTGCTTTCCGGTTGATATAATTAACAGATGCTGTCGTAGTAAGACGATTACCCTTCAGGCTTCCTTTAAAATCCAAGCTGTTTCGTCTGTTGATATCCGAATTGCCAGGTACAATACCATTTTCATTTGTATTTTCATACGAAGCATAATAGGTTGCCTTTTCAGTACCTCCACTTACTGCCACTGAATTTCTCAGCGAATAACCTCTTTCATAAAAATCGTATAAAGCATTTTTTTGCGATGAATAAGGT
The DNA here is from genome assembly GCA_036514375.1 of Bacteroidales bacterium. GTDB lineage: Bacteria > Bacteroidota > Bacteroidia > Bacteroidales > JAAUTT01 > JAAUTT01. Next base: position 4,345 of record DATBXH010000565.1, read on the forward strand.
TTTATCATTTGTGAATTGTCCACTTCATTTCCCCAGACGCGTAATTTCCCGTCAAACATTGGCCCCCAGCTTCCATTTTGAGTCAGGTCATGCCATCCGTCCCAGCCTTGCCCGAAAATCGTTTGAGGCTGAGGTAACATGAGAGGATCACTTAACATGGTGGAACTACTTACATCAACTTTTACTTTACTGTTGACAGCGCCACTTTTAGTCGTGATTACAATAACTCCGTTAGCTGCACGGGAACCATACAGGGCAGTGGCCCCTGCTCCTTTGAGTACGGAAATAGATGCAACATCGTTTGGATTAAGATCATTAGAGGTCATTAGATAAATACATATATTTGTACCCAACAAAATCAAGGGATACATGAAATTATTCAAAGGTCAAAACCTGATAGAGTTTGCTGAATACTTCGATTCGGAAGGAAGATGTTTAGAATATCTGGCCTA